>QGUQ01000019.1 GCA_003242195.1 Bacillota bacterium
CGGGGAAACCCGGGGGCCGGGTTTGCCGGGCCCGCGGCGGCCGGCCGGGGCCCCCGCGCCCCCGCCCCGGGGCCCCGGCCGGCCGCCGCCCGGGCCACCGCCCGGCCGGCCGCCTCGGCGAGCCGCGCGGCCACGCGTTTTCCGGTGGCCAGATCCCGGTCCAGCGTGTCCTCATCGAGCCCGGCCGTGGCCAGGGCTCGCGCCCGGACCTCGGGCGGAAGGGCGCGCACGGCGGCGCGCAGCGTATAGAGAGCCACCAGCAGGTCGTCCAGCTGGCCGACGATGGGGAGGAACCCCGGCAGGGGGTCGATGGGGGACAGCAGGTAAGCCAACCCGCCCATGAGCACTCGCCGCGGTCCCGGCGCGGCGACACCGTCCCGCAGGACCACCCGGGCCAGGTGCACGTACCGGGGAAGGCGGCCCAGGACGGGGCGCAGTTCCTGCAAGATCTCGAGCCAGCCGGGGGATCGGTGGTTGCCAGACAAAGGAATCCCCTCCGTTTCCGGCACGTTCAGCGCAGGCGCCCCGCCGGCTCGACCGGCGGGCGCTGTAGGGCGCGGTCCCGTCCCGTACCTGTTCCCTTTATACGACCGCGGGACGGGCCCGGTTCCCCACAGGGAAGACATTCCGCGCCGGGGCAGGATTCGGGGCGGTTCCTGCCAACTCATTGGGTGCCGGCCCGGTCGCGGCCCGTATCACCGCCCCATCCCCGCGGGCGCCACGTACGGGCGGTGACCGGTATGCCGCCGGCAGGAGGCCGGGTGGCCTGGCCCGTTGGGGGCGCGAGCGTCACGAGGGGGGTGTGCAGCATGCCCGCCGTGGAGGAGGGCCTCTTGCTCTGGGAGCCCTCGGCGGATTTCAAGGAACGCTCGGAGATGCGGCGCTACATGCGCTGGCTGGCCGAGCGGAAAGGGCTCCGCTTCGACACCTACCACGATCTCTGGCGCTGGTCGGTGGGCGACCTGGAGGCGTTCTGGGCCTCCATCTGGGAATACTTCGAGATCCGGGCGTCCCGGCCCTACGAGCGGGTGCTGGCCAGCCGTACCATGCCGGGAGCCCGGTGGTTTTCCGGTGCCGAGCTGAACTACGCCGAGCACGCCCTGCGCCGGGCGAGCCAGGAGCATCCCGCGGTCCTCTTCGCGTCGGAAGACCGGCCCCTCGCCGCCCTGTCTTGGAACGATCTGCGCGCGCAGGTCGCGGCGGTGGCGGCCGCCCTGCGTAACCTGGGCGTCGGCCGGGGCGACCGGGTGGCCGCGTACGTTCCCAACATCCCCGAGGCGCTTGTGGCGTTCCTGGCCACGGCCAGCATCGGCGCCATCTGGTCCAGTTGTTCCCCGGACTTCGGCTCGCCCAGCGTCGCCGACCGCTTCCGGCAGATCGAGCCCAAGGTGCTGATCGCCGTCGACGGTTATCGCTATAACGGCCGTCCCTATGATCGCCGTCCGGTGGTGGCGGAGCTGCAGGGACAACTCCCCGGCCTGGAGACGACGGTGCTGATCCCCTATCTGGACCCCGGGGCCGGGACGGCTGGCTTCCCGGGCAAGACGGTGCGGTGGGACGAGCTCCTGCGGGAAGGCGGCCCCCTGGCCTTCGAGCAGGTGCCCTTCGACCACCCGCTGTGGATCCTCTACAGCTCCGGCACCACGGGGCTGCCGAAGCCCATCGTCCAGGGCCACGGCGGCATCCTGCTGGAGCACCTGAAGATGACCGCGCTCCACTGCGACCTCCGCCCGGGCGACCGGTTCTTCTGGTTCACCACCACCGGTTGGATGATGTGGAACTTCCTCATCGGCGGCCTGCTGGTGGGGAGTACCATCCTGCTCTACGACGGCAGCCCGGGGTACCCCGACATGAACACCCTCTGGCGCTTCGCCGAGGAGACCCGTATGACCCTCTTCGGCACCAGCGCCGCCTACATCAGCGCCTGCATGAAGGCGGGCGTCGAGCCCGGGCGCGACTTCGACCTTTCGGCCCTGAAGTCCATCGGCTCCACGGGGTCGCCCCTGTCGCCGGAAGGGTTCCTCTGGGTGTACGACCGCGTCAAGCAGGACCTCTGGCTGGCCTCCGTCAGCGGCGGCACCGACCTTTGCACCGCCTTCGTAGGCGGCTGCCCGCTGCTGCCCGTGTACGCGGGCGAGCTGCAGTGTCGCTGCCTGGGCGCCGACGTGCAGGCCTTCGACGAGCAGGGCCGGCCGGTGATCGACGAGGTGGGCGAGCTGGTGATCGTCCAGCCCATGCCCTCCATGCCCCTGTTCTTCTGGAACGATCCCGGCGACCGCCGCTACCGCGAGAGTTACTTCGAGATGTACCCCGGCGTGTGGCGCCACGGCGACTGGATCAAGATCACGTCGCGGGGTAGCGCCGTGATCTACGGCCGCTCCGACTCCACCATCAACCGCATGGGCGTGCGCATGGGCACCAGTGAGATCTATCGCGTGGTCGAGGACGTGCCCGAGGTGGTCGACAGCCTGGTGGTCGACGTGGAGCTGCCGGGGCGCGGTCCCTACATGCCCTTGTTCGTGGTGCTCCGGGAAGGGGTGGAGCTGGACGACGCCCTGCGGGACCGCATCCGCCAGCGCATCCGCACCGCCCTCTCTCCGCGCCACGTGCCGGACGACATCGTGGCCGTGCCCGAGGTGCCCCGGACATTGAACGGGAAGAAGCTGGAGGTGCCCATCAAGAAGCTCCTCCTGGGCGTGCCGCGGGAGAAGGCGGTCAACCCGGACTCCATGAGCAACCCCCACTCCCTCCGGTTCTTTGAGGAATTCGCGCGGCAGCTGCGGGACGGGATGGGGGAGGCGACCGGCTGAGCGCGGCGAGCTGGCCCGCCGCGACGGTGGCTGCCGTCACGGCGGTGCTCGCATACGGTGGCGGAGGAGCAAACGGAGCAAGGCCGAGCCGGGTCCAAGGCCCCGGCTCGGCCTTGCCTGGGATGCCTTCCTCGGGCTTTTCCTTTCGAGGCCTGTGCTTACAAGGCCTCCCTCAGCCATCCTGCCGGCTGGCCTTCCCCTGCCGCCAGATCCAGTAGGAGTACACCACCGGGCCCAGGCCAGCCACGGTGAGGCTGGTCAATATGGCGGCGACGAGCCAGGGACCGCCCGCCAGCCCTCCCGCCGCGATGGCCAGGCCGCCCAGGACGAAGAGCCGGCCTCCCATGCGGTGGGTTCGGCGCCAGACTTCTTCATCGGCCAGGGTCCAGGGGGTGCGGATGCCGACGAAATAGTTGTGGCGCACCTGGCCCATGACGTTCCCCAGCAACACCAGGAGGAGGCCGACCGCCACCGGCATGATCCGGTCCATGGCCACCGGCACGCCCAGGCCGGCCAGGATCACCAGGACGTGGACGCCCACCATGAACAGGACGGTCGCCAGGCGTATGAGGTCAAAGGCTCCGGAGAAGCGGCGGTAGTTCTCGCCCCGGGGATCCAGCGCCGGCAAGAAGCGCATCAACAGGGCCAGGGCCGCCGCCGTCCCAATAGGCATCCAGGCGGCGAAGCTCTTGTGGGCCCAATCGTCCGGCCGGCCGGCGGCGTCCCAGTGGATGATCATCTGCTCCGGTAACCGGGGATAGACGGCCGCTGTGGCCGCAGCCGCGGCCAGCAACACCAGCCAGATCACCCGGTCGATGGACGTGCCACCGGCGCCGGGACCGCCGCCCTCGCCGCGAGCGGGCTCCTTCATTCCGGCCGCGCCAGCTCCATCAGCCATGCCAGCACCTCCTGGAACACGGTGGTGTTAAGGGAGTAGACGATGTGCTGACCTCGGCGCTCATCCACCACGAGATTGGCCTGCTTCAGGAGGGCGAGATGGTGGGAGATGCTCGCCCGGGTGACGGGGAAGTGGGCGGCGATCTCGCCTGCCGTCATGTCACGCTCCCGCAGCAGCCGCAGGATGGCGCGCCGGGTGGGATCGGCCAGAGCCTTGAAGACGGATTGCGGGTTGCTCACGCCCTTCTTCCCCCGCTGCGGCTGGCCGCACGTTCGCTGCCGTGCAGCTCGCCGCCTTTTGAGTGCTGGCACCCCTAACTCGTCGATATTTTGACAGATATCTAAATGTTCCACGACCAGTATCGCGAAAACCCGTTCCGCCGTCAACGGAGAAACAACGCCCGATCAGGTTGCTGGCGACTACCCGCAGGATGCTTCGGTTCCCGGGTGTGTAATCCCCGCGCGTCCCATTGGGAAGCCGGGCGCGGTCGCCGGGGTTGGTCGCCACCGGCAGCTCCTGCCATTATGTGACATGGCTTGCCGGTTTGGACCAGGAAACAAGAGCTTGACAACCGTGTAACGACTGGGTAAATTCCAAAGGGGTTGTTAGCACTCACCGCTTTCAGCTGCTAAAGCCTGCGTAGGCCAAGTGCGGCGCTGTGACGCGCCATTTTTCTCGCTTTCTGCCTGCCTCGTACACGACGGCGTTCGCTCTGTAGGCAGTCGAGCATCGAGAAGCCTTCGTTTTCGCATGTTCCTGCCGGCGAGGGTGTCTTGCCTTGCCGCCCGGCGTCGCCCGGGCCGGCCCAGAACTGCGAAGGCGGGAGGTGGATGACGGTGCGGCGATTGTCCGGCTGGAGCAAGGGCGGCGGATGGCGCCGCTGGCTGTCGGTCCTGCTGGTTGCAGCCTTTGTCCCCTTTATCGTGAGCGGTTGCGGCAACCAACAGCAGCAAGAGGCCACGACGGCTCCGGGCGGTGGGGCCGGTGCGGGGCAGGACGGCGTGGAGACCGTCACCCTGCGCGCCATGACCATCGGTAAGCCCACGGAGCGGTACCGGTTCGACAACCTGAAGGACGCCGTGGAGCGCCTCAACCAGAAGCTGGAGGAAGAGGGCGCCAAGGTCCGCGTGCAGCTGGAAGGGCAGCACGAGGACCGGCCGTGGGACGAGTACAAGCAGCGCTTCATCCTTGCCGCCGAGGCGGGGAAGGCACCCGACATCATCCTGAGCGGGCATGAGGACGTGGCGCCGTGGGCGGCGGCGGGTCACATCATCCCGCTGGACGAGTACGTCCGCGACCATCCGGTATACGAGGACATCTTCCCGAAGCTGTGGGAATCCGTGACGCTGGACGGCAAGATCTGGGGCATCCCCCAGGACACCGAGGCGCGGCCCCTGTATTTCTGGAAGTCGCACCTGAAGAAGCTCGGGTGGACCGATGAACAGATCGAATCGCTGCCCGAGCGCATTCGCAAGGGCGAGTTCACCCTGGACGACTTGCTGGAGACGGCCAAGCAGCTCCAGGACAAGGGCATCGTCCCGGCGGGGCAGGGCTTCTGGACGCGGGGGCAGCCCGGGGTTGACTTCTACATGTTCTATCTGGCCTTCGGCGGCCAGATGCAGGATCCGGAGACCGGCAAGCTGGTCCTGGACAAGCAGGCCCTGCTGAAGGAGTACGAGTTCTTCGCCCGCGCCAGCCAGGAGCTGGGCGTGATGAAGCCGTCGCTGTTGGGGACGGAGTGGCCCATCTGGCACCGGGCCGTCACGGGCAAGCAGGTGGCCATGTGGGTCGGCGGTTCCTGGATGGTGGCCGAGTGGAAGGACCAGTACGGCCTGACGGATGAGGACGTGGCGGACCTGGGTTACGCGTTGCTGCCTTCGGGCGAGAAGGGCAAGCCGGGCGTGACCCTGTCGCACCCGCTGGTCTACATGGTCACCAAGTACTCCAAGCACCCGGACCTGGCGGCGCGGCTCATCCTGGAGGCCACCAACGCCGAGTTCAACACGCGCCACGCCGTGGAGAGCAACCACCTGGCCATCATGCAGTCGCAGCTGGAGAACCCGGACTACAAGAGCGACAAGCTGCTGAGCGACATCGCCTACATGGTGGAGCACGCCGGGTTCGTGCCGCTGCACGAGCAGTTCGGCAACTATGACCAGGCCATCTATCGCGGGCTCTCCGCGGTGGTGGCGGGCCAGATGAAGCCGCAGCAGGCGGTGGACACCGTGGTCCGGCAGTTGCAGTCGCAGCTAGGGGACGAGGTGATCATCCGGTGAAGGAGGAGCGCCGGGCCCTTTTCCCGGAGGAACCGGTGCAGCCGGTGGGTTCGCCCGGCGGGGTCCCGGCCGGCGGATCCGGGGAAGCGGCCGGCGGCGCGCGGGGTCTCCTGTCCGCCGCCGGCCGCCGGGCCGCCCCGTGGCGCCTGGCGCTCCTCTTCCTTCTCCCCTTTGCCGTCGTCGTGGCCGTCTTCTTCTTCGTCCCGGTGGTCCTGACGCTGCTGCTCAGCCTCACGGACGTCAGCGTGGCCACCGGGCTGGGCGGCTTCCGGTGGGTCGGCCTGGAGAACTATCGCCGCATCCTCACCGATCCGGTGGCGGGCCTGCTCCTGCGCAACACGTTCCTCTACGTGGGGGCCACCCTGGTACTGTTCAACGTGGGCCTGGCCATGGTGCTGGCCCTGGCCAGCTCCTTCCTGCCGGACCGGTGGGGTGGCCTGTTCCGGGCGGCGTGGCTGCTGCCGCGCATCACGCCCTCGGTGGTCTACGTGTTGATGTGGAAGTACTTCGCGGCGGAGCCACCCTACGGCGTGCTCAACCAGATCCTGGGCTGGCTGGGCCTGGAGGCAAGCCAGAACTGGCTGTACGCCCGGCCGTGGCCGATGATCATCGCCATCAACGGCTTCGTGGGCGCGTCGATGGGCATGATCATCTTCTCCGCGGCGATCCGGGCCATCCCGCGGGAGCAGCTGGTGGCGGCGCAGGTGGACGGGGCGGGATCGTGGCACCTGGTCCGGCACATCGTCCTGCCCCAGATGCGGTGGCCGGTGCTCTTCGTGGCGGCCTACCAGACGCTGTCGCTGCTGGCCTCCTACGAGTACATCCTGCTGGCCACGGACGGCGGCCCGGGCTTCTACACCACCGAGGTGTGGGCGCTGTACGCCTTCCACACGGCCCTGTCCAACTACTTCGGCAACGCCCAGTTCGGCCTGGGCGCCGCCCTGGCGACGGTGCTGGTGATCATCGGCATCATCGCGTCGCTGCTCTACCTGCGCTTCTTCAACTTCCGAGCCATGACCGGCCGGCCGCGGATCGAGGTGACGTGATGGCGCCGCCGGTGGCGAGCCCGACCGCGGCCGCCGGCCGGGGAGGCTCGCCGGCGACGAGCAGGGGGAGGTGAAGGGGTTGCTGGGTAACATCAGCGAGACGCGCCGCCCCGCCTGGGGCGCCTGGCTCCTGTTGGTGCCGGTCACCCTGCCGGTGGTGGCCCTCTATGTCTGGTTGCTGCTGGCTTCCTGGAGCGACGGCATGGAGGGCTTCCGGCCGCTGGCGCTGACGGTGGAGAACTGGTCGTTCCTCTGGACGGAGGACCCCTTCGCCCCGAGCATCTGGCGCATTACGTGGAACACGCTCCTGTTTGCCGTCATGGTGGCCCTGGGAGAGATCGGGCTGGCCAGCACGGCGGCGTATGCCCTGTCGCGGCTGCACGTGCCGGGCCGGCGCTTTTGGCTGGGATTGCTCATCGTGCTGCACGCGTTTCCGGGGATCACGCTGCTGGTGGCCATCTTCATGCTCCTGCAGCGCCTGGGGCTCTATGACACCCTGGCCGGCGTGGTGCTGGCCAAGATCGCCCTGGAGCTGCCCTTCCATGTATGGGTGCTCAAGGGCTTCTACGACCAGGTGTCCTGGGATCACGAGATGGCGGCGCTGCTGGACGGCGCGGACCGGCTGACCACCTGGCGCCGCGTGGTGCTGCCCATCGTGCGGCCGGGCCTGATGGCGTCGGGCGTGTTCGCCTTCCTGTCCGGGTGGAGCGAGTTCCTGCTCCCCTATGTCCTGGCTCCCGGCGCCAAGACCCAGACGCTGCCGGTGTACCTCAGCTCCTTGCTCTCCCAGGCCGACGTGGCGGACTACGGGACCGTTTCGGCGGTGGCGGTCTTTTACATGATTCCCGTACTAGCCGTCTACTTCTTCCTGCAGCGGTTCCTGGTGGCGCTGTACACGGGGGGTGTCAAGCGGTGAGGGTACGGCTCGAGAACGTGACCAAGCGGTTCGGTACCGTGACGGCCGTCTCGGAGCTGACGCTGGATCTGCCCTCCGGCCAGCTCGTGGCCCTGCTGGGGCCGTCCGGCTGCGGCAAGTCCACCACCCTCTACATGCTGGCCGGCGTGCTGCGGCCCAGCGAGGGGGCCATCTACTTCGACGACGTCATGGTCAACGACGTCCCGCCCCAGCGCCGGAACGTGGGCATGGTGTTCCAAAGCTATGCCCTCTACCCCCACATGACGGTGTTCGAGAACATCGCCTTCCCGCTGCGTATGCAGAAGCTGCCCGCGGAAGAGATCCGGCGCCGGGTGCACGAGATGGCCGAGCTCGTTCAGATCGAGCAGCTCCTGGACCGGCGGCCGGAGCAACTGTCTGGCGGCCAGCAGCAGCGGGTGGCGCTGGCCCGGGCCCTGGTCAAGCGGCCGGCCCTGCTCCTGCTGGATGAACCGCTGTCCAACCTGGACGCACAGCTCCGCCAGACCATGCGCGCCGAGATCCGCCGCGTGCAGCGGGAGCTCGGCGTGACCGCCGTGCTGGTCACCCACGACCAGACGGAGGCGATGACCATCGCCGACTGGATCGTGGTGATGAACGCCGGCCGCTGCGTCGCCCAGGGCACCCCCTACGACCTGTACCAGCTGCCGCCCAACCGCTTCACCGCCTCCTTCATCGGCCACCCGCCGATGAACTGGCTGCGGGGGCGGGTGAGCGGCTCCCGCCTGCAGGTGGACGGCCTGCCGGTGCAGCTGCCGCTGCCCCTGGAGGCGCGGGCGGATGACGTGGAGATCGGCATCCGGCCCCACCACGTCCAGATGGTGGCGCCCGGCAAGGGCCACGTGGACGGCGTGGTGACCCTGGTGGAACTGCTGGGCCACGAGAAGCTGGTGACGGTGGAGGCCGGCGGGGCCAGTGGCCGGGAAGGCGTGCGGCTGCAGGCCCTGGTCCCGGCCGATGCGGCCGTGGTGGAAGGAGAGCAGGTGGGGTTGCGCCTGCCCCTGTCCCGGCTGCACCTGTTCCGGGTTCGTGACGGCCGCCGCATCGCCCTGCCCGGCGCCGCCCGGCGGCCCGTGGCCGCGGGCGCGGTGGAGGCCGCCGGCGCGGAGGCCGAGGGCGAGAGCGCGGGTACGGCCGGGTGATCACTTCGGTCCGCGGCCGGTGGCGTGGCGCCAGCGGGCACCGCGCTCCGACCGGCGCGGTCCGGCGGAGCCTGTCTCTCCAGGCCGCCCTTGGGAGAGGGCGGCTCTTTTCGTGCCCTTATCGTGCCCTTACGAGCCCGCTCGAGAATCCCGCTCGAGAATTCTCACCTCCATACGGCCATTCGCTCCGCGAGGGTCGACGTGTGTAGCTCGAGCTGGGTGCCGTCCTAAATCTTCATGCCCGGCTCCCTACGAAGGGGTTACGGGTTGCGCCGCTCCCCCGTTCCCCCCTCGGGTTCCACCTACAGGGCCTGCCTGCTGGCTACCGCTTCCCGCGATCCGTTCAGCTGGACGCCCGGCGCCTCCAGGCGTTCGACGGCCCGGCGGAAGGCTCGTTCCAGCACGGGCACGTCGCCCGGTGGCACCCCGTACCGCGCGGGATCGCGGGCAGCCGCCGCAGCCGGCAGAGGCCGCCATACCAGCCGCCCGGCGATGCGCGCCTTGTGGATGTACACCGGCTCGAAGCGGATGCCCGTGACGGCCGCCCGGCCCGTGGTCACGTCCTTCTCGATGTCCAGCCAGAAGAGCGCCGAGGTCATGCGATCCTCACCGATCTGCCCGCACAGGAAGTTGCCCTGCGAGAACAGCACGGCCTTGCCGTCCCGCAGTTCCGCCCGCTGGAGCACGTGGGGGTGGTGGCCCAGGATGATGTCGGCGCCGCTGTCCAGCGCCGCCTCCACCAGCCGTTCCTGTTCGGGGCTGGGCTCGGGCTGGTACTCGTTGCCGAAGTGCAGGGACACGGACACCAGGTCCGCCCCCGCCTGGCGGGCCCGCGCCACATCGGCGGCGATGCGTTCTTCATCGATCAGGTTGACCATGTGGGGTTCTGGCAGCGGGATGCCGTTGGTCCCGTAGGTGTAGGCGGTGAAGGCGATGCGGACGCCGTTGACTTCCACCATGGCCACCCGGTCCCGTTCCGCCGGGGAGCGGGCCGTGCCGGTGTGGACGAAGCCGAACCGATCCAGGCTCTCGTAAGTCCGGATCAGGCCGCGGGCCCCCCGGTCGAGGCTGTGGTTGTTGGCGTTGGTCAGGACGTCGAAACCGGCGTCGCGCAGGGCCTCCAGCAGGGCGTCGGGTGCGTTGAAGAGGGGGTAGCCGCTGTAGCCCGCGGCCTTCCCTGCCACCGGGGTCTCCAGGTTGGCGACGGCCAGATCCGCGGTGCGGATGGTGTCCCTCACCGGATCCAGGAAGGGGCGGAAGTCATAGTTGCCCGTGGCCGGGTCCCGCCCCGCCTGCAGCAGGCTGTCGTGGAGGAAGATGTCCCCGACGGAGAGCAGGGTCGCCCGGCGAGGGGGTGGTGGCGGTGGGGATGGCCGGCTGCCCTCCTCGTCATCGGAGCCGGATCCCGGGCCGGTGTCCGGAACCGGGATGCCGCCGCAAGCGGCCAGCCACGCCGCGGCCAGCGCTACGAGCAGTGCGGCCGCGACTCGGGAGGGCCGGGGCCGGAGGAACCGGCACAACCGGCGGGTGGGGTGGCCTCCCATAGCCGTTCCCCCCTTACGAGGCACCGCCCGGTGCCGGCAGGGCGGCAGCGGCGCTCTCCCCCGTGGAGGCCCGGGCGACCCGGCGACGCTGCCCGGGTCGTTTTCCCGTTCCCGCCGGTCGCCGGGTTCCCCGCGCGACGGTGGCGGCCGGTGCCGGTCCCCGGAGCCTATCCGCCCACTACGCGGTCTTCAGCGCTGCCCGCCGCTCTCCTTCCCTGTCCTTCAGGCCCAAGCTCAAAGCGAAGCCGGCGAGGGCCAGGACGCCCAGAGCCAGGAAGGCCTGTTCGTAACCTGCCACCGCACCACCGTGGGAGGCGATGATGGCCCCGATGACGGCGCCACCGGCCATCTGACCGATGTTGCTGGCCACCGTCAGCAGCGACTGGGCGGCGGCCCGGCTGTCAGGGGTCGCCTCGTTCAGCACCACGTACCGCAGGGGAGCGCCCGTCAGGCTGGCGAGCCCGAAACCGATCAACACGCCGTCGGCGACGAACCACAGGAGGGAGGAGGTCACCGCGGGTACGAGCAGGAGGCCGAGTCCCAGCAGGACGGTGCCGCCGGCGATGACCACGCGGGAGCCGGCCCGATCCAACAGGCGTCCGGTCACCGGTGCACCGATGGTGCTGGCCAGGACCGCCGGTCCCAGCAGGAAGCTGGCGGTGGACGGGCCGACGCCGAAGGCGGCCGCCGCCAGGGACGGCACGAACACCAGGCCCGACTGGATCAGCCCGCTGAGCCAGGACAGCGCGTTGGCCAGGCCGAGCTGGCGATTGCGCAAGAGTTCGGGCCGGATGACGGGTTCGCCGACCCTGCGTTCCACCCGGACGAAGAGCACGAGGGCGACCAGGGCCAGGGCGAACAGCGGCCAGACCCGGGGCGAACCCAGGCTGGCGGCGAAGTGCTGGCTGTCGATGCGGTTGAGCCCCAGCGCCAGGGACACGAGGCCGGCGGCCAGGAGGACCATGCCCGCCCAGTCGAAGCCCGCCTCCGGGGCGCGGCGAGCGGCGGGCAGCACGCGGCTGCTCAGCACCAGTACCAGCGCCGCCAGGGGCAGGTTGATCAGGAACAGCCACTGCCAGCCCAGGTGCAGGAGCAGGCCGCCCACCACCGGTCCCAGCAGGAAGGCGAGCCCGAACATGGCACCCGTCAGGCCCAGGGCACGGCCCCGCCGCTCGGGCGGGAAGGTCTCGCCAATGGTGGCGCTGGCCACGGGGAAGATGCCGCCCGCGGCGAATCCCTGCACCGCCCGGCCGGCCAGGAGCACGGCGAAGCTGGGTGCGGCGGCGACGACGACCGAACCCAGGGCGAAGAGGCCGATGTCCATCATGTAGACCGGCCGCCGCCCGTAAAGGTCCGACAGCTTGGCCATCAGCGGGTTGCCGATCAGGTTGAACAACACATAGATGGTGAACACCCAGGCGAGCTGCCGCTCGTCGACGCCAAAGGCGGACTGGATCGGTTTCAAGGCGGGACCGACGATGGCGATGTCCAGCGCACCCATGAAGACGCCGATCAGCAACACGGCGAGGATGCGGCCTGGGCCGCCAGGGGTCGCGGCAGCCGGGGCGGCAGGGCCCCGACGCGGGGATTCTCCTTCACGCCGGAATTCGGTTCGTTCCCGCGTCATGATGCCATCCACCTCGACACTGGCTCCAGTGTATCACGCCCGGCGCCTGCCGGGCAGGGCGTAGAGTCCGCCGGGCAGGTCGATGAGGCCGCCGAGCAGGTTGGTGAGCCCGCCGGGAGGGCGGATCACGTCGTGGTCAGCGCGGTGAGGAAGGCCTTCGCTGCCCCTCTGACGTCCTCGGCCTGCAGGATGGCCGAGGCCACCGC
>QGUQ01000315.1 GCA_003242195.1 Bacillota bacterium
GGTGAGCGACGTGGACCAGATGGACGAGGACGCCCGCGCCGTCTCGCTGATGACGCTGCACAGTGCCAAGGGCCTGGAGTTCGACGTGGTGTTCATGACCGGGCTGGAGGAAGGGGTCTTCCCCCACAGCCGCTCCCTGGACGATCCCATCGAGTTGGAGGAGGAGCGGCGGCTCTGCTACGTGGGGATGACGCGGGCGCGGCAGCGCCTCTACATGTGCTTCACCCGGGAGCGCACCCTCTACGGGGCCACCCGCCGGCAGGTGCCGTCGCGCTTCCTCACGGAAACGGATCCGGATTGCGTGGAGTGGCACGGCCTGGCGCCGGGCGACGAGCCCGGGGACGTGGCCTGGCCCCATGGAGGCGGGCGGCCGGGCGCCGGCATCGGTCGCGACGAGCCGTATGCAGCCGGATGGGGGCGCGGCGTGCGCGTGGCGCGGTCCCCGCTGGGTGCCGGACCGTCCGGCCGGCCCACCGGCTGGAGAGCCGCCGCCGGAGCAGGCGGCGGGAACGGCGGCGCTCGCGGCGGTGGCACCGGCTCGGTTCCGGACCTGGAGGAGCCCGCCGGTAGGGGCGAGGCCGTCGACTTCAAGCCCGGGGACCGCGTCGTCCACCGCAAGTTCGGGGAAGGCACCATCGTCATGCGGCGGGGCGAGGGCGCCGATGCCGAGGTGACCATCGCCTTCCCGGATGCGGGGCTGAAGACGTTCATCGTCCGTTACGCCAACCTTCGCCGCGCGTGAGTCGGAGGGAGCGGAACCGTGGATCGCCAGGACATGCCGGGCGACGTGGCCGCGGCCCGCGCCCGGGCCGAGGAGTTGCGGGCGCTGATCCGGCATCATGATTACCTCTATTACGTGCTGGACCGGCCGGAGATCGACGACGCCGCCTACGACGCGCTGATGCGGGAGCTGCGGGAACTGGAGGAACGGTTTCCCGAGATCATCACCCCCGACTCCCCCACGCAGCGTGTCAGCGGGCGGCCGGCGGCGCCCTTTGGCCGGGTGCGCCACGCCGAGCCCATGCTGAGCCTGGACAACGCCTTTTCGGCGGACGAGCTCCGGGCCTTCGACCAGCGGGTGCGGCGGGTGGTGGGCGACGATGTCGCCTACGTGGCGGAGTTGAAGATCGACGGGCTGTCCATCGCCCTGACCTACGAGGACGGCGTCTTCGTGCGCGGCGCCACCCGCGGCGACGGCGAGGTGGGCGAGGACGTGACCGCCAACCTGCGTACCATCCGCAGCCTGCCGCTGCGCCTGCGGGACGCCGGCCGCCCGGTGCCGCGGCGGGTCGAGGTGCGGGGCGAGGTTTACATGACCTTTGATGCGTTCCGGCGGTTGAACGAGGAACAGGCGGCGCGGGGCCAGCAGCCCTTCGCCAACCCCCGCAACGCCGCGGCGGGGTCCGTGCGCCAGCTGGACCCGGCGGTCACGGCGTCCCGGTCCCTGGACATCTGGGTGTACGGGCTGGCCGCCCTGGATCCCGGCCCGGGTGGGGCGCCGGCGAGCCAGTGGGAAGCCCTCCAGGCCCTGCGCGAGTGGGGCCTGCCCGTCAACCCCCACGCGCGGCGCTGCACGAGTCTTGACGAGATCCTGGCCTTCATCGAGGAGTGGGCGGAGCGCCGGCACGAGCTGCCCTACCTCACCGACGGCATCGTGATCAAGGTGGACCGGTTCGATCACCAGCGGGCCCTGGGTGCGACCGCGCGCAGTCCGCGCTGGGCCGTCGCGTACAAGTTCCCGGCCGAGAAGGCGCGCACGCGCGTGCGGGACATCATCGTCGGCGTTGGGCGCACGGGCGCGCTGACGCCCGTGGCGGTGCTGGACCCGGTCCTGCTGGCGGGGACGACGGTGAGCCGCGCCAGCCTGCACAACGCCGACTACATCCGGGAGAAGGACATCCGCATCGGAGACCTGGTGGTGGTGCACAAGGCAGGCGAGATCATCCCCGAGGTGGTGGAGGTCGTCAAGGAGGCGCGCACGGGCGCCGAGCGCCCCTTCCGCATGCCCGACCACTGCCCGTCCTGCGGCAGCCGCGTCGTGCGCGTGCCGGGGGAGGCGGCCACCCGCTGTCCCAACGCCGCCTGTCCGGCCCAGCAATTGGAGCGCATCCGCCACTTCGCCTCCCGGGACGCCATGGACATCGAGGGCCTGGGCCCGGCCATCATCGAGCAGCTGGTGTCCCGCGGCCTCGTGCGCGACGTGGCCGACCTGTATCACCTGACGGCCGAGCAGGTGGCCGGCCTGGAGCGGATGGGGCCCAAGTCGGCGGCCAACCTGATCGCGGCCATCGACGCCTCCCGGGATCGCCCGCTGCGGCGGCTGCTCTACGGCCTGGGCATTCGTTTCGTCGGCGAGCGCGTCGCCGCCGTGCTGGCCCGGCACTTCGGTACCATCGACCGGCTCATGACGGCCGGAGCGGAGGAGCTGGCTGCCGTGCCCGATATTGGGGCACGGATCGCCGAGAGCATCGTCGCTTTCTTCCAGGACGAGCACAACCGGCGGCTCATCCAGCGGCTGGCGGCCGCCGGCGTGCGGGCGGCGGCGGGCGAGCCGGAACCCGGAAGCGCGGGCGCGCCCGCCGCGGAGGGCCCGGCAGGGGCCGCGCCGGCGCCGGGGGACCCAGGCGGCGGCCCGGATGGCGGTCTGGCCGTGTCCGAAGAGGTGCGCGCACGGGTGGCCGGGAAGACCTTCGTGTTCACGGGTGGGCTCGCATCGATGACTCGGGATGAGGCCCAGGCCCTGGTGGAGGCGCTGGGCGGTCGCGCCACCAGCAGCGTCAGCCGCAAGACCGATTACGTGGTGGCCGGCGAGGGCGCGGGCTCCAAGCTGGCGCGAGCCCGGGAGCTGGGCATCCCCGTGTTGGACGAGGAGCAGTTCCTCCGGCTGGTGGGACGAAAGTGAAAGGGCCGGCTCCCGGTCGAGACCGAGCGGGTCGCCGGGACCGGGGGCCGTTTAGGCCTCCTGCCGGCTTGTATGTTCAAAAATGTTTAAAATTGTTTTTTTTTCTTGCCAAAT
>QGUQ01000020.1 GCA_003242195.1 Bacillota bacterium
CTTCCGGTGGCCGCCCCCCCCCCCCCGGCCCGCCCGCCGGCGAGCCCCGCGGGCCCGGCCGCAGGAAGCCGGGCACCCTGCAGGTCGCCAGCACCTACATCGGCACCGTGGTGGGGGCCGGCTTCGCCTCCGGCCAGGAGGTGCTGCGTTTCTTCACTGCATACGGTCCCTGGGGGACGGTGGGCCTGCTGGGCGTGGCCGCCCTCCTGGCGGCCTTCGGCGTGGCGGTCATGCGCCTGGGGGCGGAGACGCGAGCCGAGTCGCACCGGGAGGTCATGCTGGCCGCGGGTGGCCGGTGGCTAGGCGGCTTCGCCGACTGGGTGATCACGGGATTCCTGTTTGCCGGCACCGCCGTGATGATGGCGGGTTCCGGCGCCATCGCTCGCGAGCAACTGGGGTGGCCGGGCTGGGTCGGAAGCGCCGCCATGGCCGCGGCCGCCGTCGTCACGGTCCTCTTCCGGTTACGCGGCGTCACCGTGGTGACGTCGCTGGTCGCACCCCTCCTGCTGGTCAGCGTGCTGGCCGTCAGCGCTTCCGCCCTGCTGAGCCGCGACGGGCCTGTCACGGTGGAAGCCGCCCCTGTCGCCGGGGCAGCCCCCTTCTGGTCCCTGGCGGCCTTGCTCTACGCCAGCTTCAACCTCGTGCTGGCCATGCCCGTCCTGGCCCCCCTGGGAGCGGAAGCCCGGAACCCCCAGGTTCTCCTGCGGGGCGGCCTGCTGGGCGGCGCCGGACTGGGGCTGGCGGCGCTGGCCATCCACATGGCCCTGGCGGCGGGCCTGCCCGCCACCGCCCGGTACGAGGTCCCCATGCTGGCCCTCGCCCGGCAGTGGGGGCCGGCGGCCGGAACGGCCTATAGCGTCGCCATGTGGCTGGAGATCTACACCACGGCGGTCACCGCCCTCTACGGAGTCGCGGCCCGCGCCCGCCCGCCAAGACGGCCAGGGTTCGCCGGCGCGGTCTTGCTCTTGGGCGCCCTCGCCTTCGCCCTGAGCTTTCTGGGCTTCGCACGCCTCGTCCAGCGCCTGTACCCCCTGGTGGGTTACCTGGGCCTGGTCATCCTGGGGGCGCTGGCCGTCACCGCGGCCCGTCGTGGCCCGGCACCCCCGGGTGAACCAGCGAAGGCACCGGCCGGCGGCCGGCCCGGGACGCCCGCGACCGGCCTGGGCCCGTTGCCCGTACGAGCCGCCGCCCGGGCGGCAACCGTCCTGGGCGCCTTATTGGGAACGGCCGCTCTGGCCGGTGGCGGGCTGCCCACCGTACCCGTGGCCGAGCTGGCCCTCTGGACCGGCGCTGCCCTTGCCACCGGCCTCTGGGGTGCCCTGGTGGTGGACGGCCTCTGGGCCGCAGGCCTGGGCGCGTCCGTGGCCGCTCTGGGCGAGTTCGGCTTCGGCAGCCTCTGGCTTTGGACCGGTCACCACGTCGGCCTGCGCTTCGCCGAGGTATCCCTCCCGTGGCCGGCTGCCCTGGCCGCGGCAGCCACGGCGGCGGGGCTGGTGGCCCTGCGGAGTCGACGCCGCTCGTAAGGGGGCACGGGCGGACCGGCTCACAGCGCGCGGGCCGCCGCCCTGCCAGCGAGTGGCCGGCGGAGACTGCAACGCCCTCAACGTGCGATCCGGGGGTCCAGGACGTCCCGCAACCCTTCCCCCAGGGCGTTGATGGCCAGGACCAGTCCGAGGATGGCCAGTCCGGGCAAGGTCGCCACCCACCAGGCGCTCGCCATGTACTCGCGCCCGGCGGCCACCATCGAACCCCAGGCCGGCAGTTCCGGGGGTACCCCCAGGCCGAGGAAGCTCAAGGAGGCCTCCAGGAGGATCATGGTGCCGGTCCGCAGGGTGACCACCACCAGCAACGAGGGCAGGATGTTGGGCAGGATCTCCCGGATGATGATCCCGGCATCGGTACGCCCGATGGCCCGGGCCGCCTCCACGTATTCCTTGACCTTCTCCGCCAGCACGTCGCCCCGCGCCACGCGGAAGAATTCCACCCATGATTTGAAGGTAAGGGCCAGGATCAGGTTGGGAATGCCCGGCCCCAGGATCCCCATCACCAGGATGGTGAAGAGCAGGTAGGGGAACGCCATGAGCAGGTCGGCGGCCCGGGAGAGCACCTGGTCGATCACCCCGCCGTAATAGCCGGCGACGGTGCCCAGGCTCGCCCCCACCACCGCGGCGATGGCCACGGCGCCGGCGGCCACTGCCAGCGACACCCGGGCACCGTAGATCAGGCGGGTGAGCATGTCACGGCCCAGCGCATCCGTCCCCAGGGGGTGAGCGGGATCGGAACCGGGAAAGGGCCAGGGTGGCGCCAGCCGCGCCCCGAGGGAGAAGTCATCCGGGGCATGGGGCGCGATCCACGGGGCCAGGAGCGCCACCAGCACGTAGGCGACCACCGCCGCCCCGCCCAGCCCGAGGCCGGTAGGACGGGCCCGCCGGCGCCGGGCCGGGCGCAACTTCGGGTGCTTTCCCGGATGGGCAGCCGGTGTCAGGACCGCAGCCGCGGGTTCAGGAGGGCGTAACTGACGTCCGCCAGGAGGTTCACCGCCAGGTAGGTCAGCGCGTACACCATCACCGCGCCCTGCACCACCGGGTAGTCCCGGGCGAAGATGGCCTCGACCACCAGCCGCCCGAGCCCCGGCCAGCCGAAGACCGTCTCCACGACCATGTTGCCCCCCAGGAGCACGCCCGCCTGCAGCCCCACCACGCTCACCGCGGGGATCAGGGCGTTCCGCAGGGCGTGGACCGTGACCACCCGCCATTCCGACACCCCCTTCGCCCGTGCCGTGCGTACGTAGTCGGCCTTCAGGACCTCCAGCATGCTCGATCGCACGACGCGGGCCACCACCGCCGCCAGTTCCGCACCCAGGGCGACCGCCGGCAACACCAGGTGGGCCAGGGCGGAGCGGAATGCGGCCAGGTTGCCCGCCAGCAGTGCATCCGCCAGGGCAAACCCGGTGACCCAGGGCACCTGGTACTCCGCCGACAGCCGACCCGAGGTGGGCAGCCAGTCGAGCCCCACGGCGAAGACCAGGATGAGGACGATGCCGAACCAGAAAGACGGCAGGGAGACGCCCAGCGAACTCCCCGCCATCACCGCCCGGTCGAAGGCCGAGCCCCGCCGAGCGGCAGCCAGCACGCCGGCGGGAACGCCCACCAGCAAGGCGAACAGCAGGGCGGCCAGGGCCAGCTCGACGGTGGCGGGCAGCGTGGCAGCCAGCAACTCGGCCACCGGTCGGCGGTTCCGGATCGACGTGCCCAGGTCCCCCCGCACCAGGTCCCCGGCGAAGCGGGCGAGTTGCACGGGCACCGGCTGGTCCAGCCCCAGCTCCCGTGCCAGGGCCTCCGCCTCCCCCGCGCCCACCGTACCGCTACCGCTGAGCATGATGTCCACGGGATCGCCGGGCATGACGCGCAGCAGGACGAAGGCCAGCAGCACCAGGCCGGCGGCCAGCGGTACCGCCGCCAGCATGCGCTTGATCACCCACGCCGCCCTCACCGCACCCCTCCCCCTGCTCCCCGGCTTCCGGGCCGGAAGTCCGGAAGGTCCCGTGACCTTGGGCCCGGCACCGGCCGGTATCCGGGAGATCGCGAACCGGCCTTCCGGGTCCGCTCGGCGCCGGCCTGGCGCCGGCCCGCGGCCGGACCTACTTCACCGCGTATCCGGCTTGCCGCAGTAGCTCCCGCGCCTTGTCGGGATCGTACGGATAGGGCTTCAGGTCCGGGTTGTAGCCGAAGCCGCTGGGCAGCAGCGCGGTCGCTACCCGATGGGCGTGGCCCCGGTAGAGCTCCTTGAGGATCGCGTCCCAGTCGACGGCGTAGTTGAGGGCCTGCCGCACCCGCGGGTCGGCCAGCTTCTGGTTGTTGAGCTCGATCATGTACAGCCGGGTCCCCTGGGTCACCTTGACCTGGATGCCGGGATCACCCCGCAACTGCTCCACCTGGTCGGGCGGCACCTCCTGGATGATGTGGACCTCCCCCGCCTTGAGGGCCGCGATGCGGGTGACGGGCTCGGGCATCATCCGGAACACGACCCGCCGGAGCTTGGCCGGCCCCACCGGTGGCAACTCCGGCGAGCCCCCATAGTAGTCCTCGAAGCGCTCCAGCACGATCTCGCCGTCCAGGGTGCCGCTGACGAAGCGGAAAGGGCCGGCACCCACGGGCTTCTCGGCGAGCCCGGCGCTGCCCACTTCCTCCACGTAGTCCTTGGGCACGATCTGGGTGTGGACCAGCAGCTGGAGGAACGCCTGGGAGGGCTGGGCCAGCTTCATCCGCACCGTGTAGTCGTCGACCTTCTCCACGCTCTGGAGGGGCTCCACCAGGCCCTTGCGGGGCGAGGGCTGGCCGTCGAGCCCGTCCTCCGCCAGGATCCGCTCAAAGGTGAAGACCACGTCGTCGGCCGTCAGGTCCTCGCCATTGTGGAACTTGACGCCACGCCGCAGTTTGAAGACGTAGGTGGTGGGATCCGGCTGCTCCCAGGACTCCGCGATCTCGGGCACGACCTTGCCGTCGGGCGTCCGCGTCACCAGCCCGTCGAAGATGTTGCGGATCACCGTCTCGGTGTCCCGGTCGCGGTAGGCGGCGGGGTCCAGGGAGACGATGCGGTCTGCCCGCAGGCCGACCACCAGCGTGTCGCCGCCCTCCAGCTCCACGTCGTGGAGGTTGATCCGGCTGTCCATGGAGGGCTGCCAGTTCTTCACCCGGGAAGACGCGGCCTCGATGGCGTCCATGTAATAGCCGAAGATCCAGGGTGCGTCTTCGTGGAGGATCTCCTGTACGCGGTAGTAGGCTTGGCGGGCCTCTTCCTCGCTGGTAGCGGCCAGCGCCTGCTGGAACAGCGCATCCACCTCGGGGTTGGAGTAGAAGGAGTAATTCGCCCGACCGCCCGTCTGGAGCTTGGGCACCGCCAGGTCCACGGGTGAGAAGGTGGCACTCCCCCAGTCCGTGGCGTAGGCGTCCCGTGTGCCCTTCTGGGCCTCCGCCACCAGGGTCTGATACTCCCAAACCCGTACCCGGGCGTCGATGCCGATCTGCTGAAGGTACTGGGCGACGACCTGCAGTTCCGCCTCGCGGTTCTTGGCCCCGTCCAGGATGATGGTGAGGACCTTGCCGTCGCCGGCGGCGCCTTCGCCGCCGCCGGGGGCGGTCGCGCCACCCGAACACCCCGCCAGGAACAGCACCAGGATCGCGGTCACCGTCACAAGGGCGACACCGCAGCGGCGCCCCCGGGAAGCGGCCCACGACCTGCCGGCCATCTCCCCGACCATCCGCGCCACCGCGCCCCTTCCCGCCAGGCTGTCCGGCCGCCCTCTCATGCGCATCCCCCTCCCGCCGAAGTTTCCCATGTCTTACATGATTCGCCAGTCATCGACGATAGCCTGGGCCCCACCGCGCGAGCGGGCGCCCCTTCACCCCGGGTCAACCCGGGCGGGGCCACGAGACCCCCTGGAAATCCGACTTCGGGGAGAGACAGCGAAGGGTCGAAAGTGGGGACAGTCGGACGTGGAAGGATCACAAGGACGAACGTTCCGCGAGCATCCGCGTGGGTCGGCAGTCTCAGCGACGACAGAATCAGCGACGTGCTTCTTGTTTTTTGCTTTCTTGGGCCCCATTTCCTGCCCCATCCGGCAGGCAACGGCCAGCAGGCGCCGTCCCGGCCGGAGGTACGCCGATCCTCCGGCCCGGCGACGCCGCTGGCCGCACCCGGGGGCCCCGGCAGGGCGAGGAAGCCCTCAGAGGGCCCGCATCATGCCCCCATCCACGAACAGGGCCTGCCCTGTGATGTACCTGGCGGCGTCGGAGACAAGGAAGGTGACGGCTTGGGCGAACTCCTCCGGCCGGCCGTACCGACCCATGGGGATCTGTGCTTCGTAACCCCGCCGGACCTCCTCGACGCTGCGGCCGGTGTGTCGTGCCAGGTCCTCGTCCAGCGACCGCACCCGGTCCGTGTCGATGCGCCCCGGCGCCACGGTATGGATCCGGATCCCCTTGGGGGCCAGCTCCGGCACCAGGCTCTTGACGAGCGCGTAGACCGCGGCCCGCATGACGTTGGAGAGGATCAGGCGGGGTATGGGCACCTTGATGGAGGTGGACGTGATGGTCACGATCGTGCCTCCGCCCGACCGCTCCATCAGGGGTACCGCTCCGCGCACCAGGCGGATCACGGACATGAGGTTCTGCTGGAAGGCCCGCTCCCAGTCCCCGTCGGTGACGTCGAAGAAATCGCCTGGCGGCGGCCCGCCCGCGTTGCAGACCAGGACGTCCAGGCGGCCGAAGCGTTCCTCCACCGCCGCCAGCAGCCGCTCCACGTCGGCCGGTACGGACACGTCCGCCACCCAGGCCGCCACCTCGGCGCCGCTTTCTCCCGCAATGGCCTCCGCCGCCGCCGTCACCCGTTCCTGACTGCGGCTGCACAGGCCCACGCGCATCCCGGCCCGAGCAAACTCCAAGGCGATGGCACGCCCCAAGCCCTGGCTGGCGGCGGTCACCAGGCCGACCTTCCCCTGCAAGCCCAATTCCACGGCACGGCACCTCCATCCGCCACAGAATCCCGCACCGGCGGCAGGGATGGGCTATCCCGCGTCGAAGGGACTTTTTGAACTGCCCCACCATGCGGGTTCCGGGCGGATGGCCACTTGCCCCTCTTGGTGCCGTGCACCGGCCGGAAGCGCGGATCCGTATGGTCGTTGAGATAGGCCCGCCTGTACCCGAGGCGGGCTTGTCTCCTTTCCCAGCCGCTTTGTCTCCCCGTCTCCGCCCCGGCCGCTCAACCCGCGCGGCCCAGGGCCGCCGCCAGCGACTGCTCGGTGATGTCCCAATGGGAGGCGTGCCAGCGGACGGTCCCCCGATGCACCAACAGCGCCTGGGGCGACTGGTGCCGGACACCCAGCCGCCGGGCGATCTCGTTGGATAGCGGCCGCTGTTCGATCACCTGGACCACGCGAAACTCCGCGGACCGGGGATGGGCGGCCGCGAACCGCTGGAATGCCCGATAGGCGGCCGCGCTGATGGGACACTGGGTGCTGTGCTTCAAGATGAAGACGGGACGGGACGTGCGGAGCAACTGCTCGAGCTCGGCAGCCGACTGCAGTGTTCGGATCATGGCGCTCTTTCGACCTCCTCCGACCGCGTGGTTCAGAGATCGGTCACGGCGAAGCGCCGCTTTCCCGACCGCTTCGCGCCGTACATGGCCCGGTCGGCGATGCGAAGCAGGTCCGACCAGTTCTTGGCATGAGCAGGGTACGCGGCGATACCGATGCTGGCCCCCACGTGCTGCGCCACTTCCGGACCGAACTCCTGGGCGCTAGCGGCCAGCCTCTCCTGCACGCGCCGGGCGACGGCGGCCGCGCCTTCCACCCCGGTCTCCGGGAGCACCAGGACGAACTCGTCGCCACCGTAGCGTGCGGCGTAGTCCACCGAGCGACAGCACTCCCGGAGCACGCGCCCCACGGCGGCCAGGACGCGATCGCCCGTCTCGTGGCCGAAGCGGTCGTTGATCACCTTGAGATCGTCCATGTCGATGAACAGCAGCGCCAGCGGGTGGTCGTACCGGGCGGCCCGCTCCCCTTCCTCCCGCAGCCGGGAAACCAGGTAGCTGCGATTGTACAGGCCCGTCACGGGGTCGGTGATGGCCTGGCGCTCCACCCGCTGCAGGAGCTCCGCCCGCTCCAGCGCCACCGCCACTTCGTCGGCGATGGCCGTGAGCAGGCGCAGGTCCCGTTCGCTGAAAGCGGCCAACTGGGGCGATTCGACGCTCAGGACACCGATCAACCGGTCGCCGCGCCGCACGGGGACCGCGATCTGCGACCGCGCGTTCTCGATACCCGGGACGTAGCGGGGATCCCGCGTCACGTCGTCGACGATGATGGGCCGGCCCGTAGCCGCCACGGCGCCGCAGATGCCCTCCCCGCGCCGCAACACCCGCCCCTGAAGGTGGGAAGGGTACAGGGGGGCCGAGGCCAGGCGCAGCGACCCGTCCTCCTCATTGTAAAGAAGCAGGGCCAGATGGGGATATCCGAGCCGGGACGAGAGGAGGTCGTTGAACTCACGGATCAGGTCGTCGAGGCTGCTGACCTTGTTGAGGGCGTGGGTGCACTCGTAGAGCACCTGCAGCTCCTCGCTGCGCAGCGGGGCGTCACCACCGGGCCCATACCGGCCGACCGGCGACTCCTCGCCCCTGGCGGGTTGCCACCGTGACCGGCCGACGAGGAGCCCGACACCGCCCGCCAGCGCGGCCTGCACGAGGACCACCCAGACCAGGGCGTCCTGGACGGGCGCGCGCGTCCCCCCGATCGCCACAGACAGCGCCATGCCCGCTCCGGCGACCGTCACCCCCCAGCGGCTTCCCAACCGGTACCACACGGCAACGGCAGGCAGCGCGTTCAGGGCCCACAGCACCGGCGCGCGCCATGTCCAGTAAGCCGCCGCGATCAGGCCCAGTGCGGCCATGGCGGCCAAGGGCACGCTGGCCGCCGCCGGATTCGTCCCGTCCCGCCCGCGGCCGGCCGCCAGTCCCTGTCGAGGGCTCATGCCGTTACCCCCAAGCCCGGACCGCGCCATGCGACACCCGGGCCCGCCCCGGTGCGGCACCACGGTGCCCTCCCGAGCCCGCGCTCGCACCGCGACCCGCTATGCACCCAAGAACTTACAAGATCGTCCAGGAAGATGCAATCCCGACGGAACGTGTGCTTGCCGCGCGGAAATGGTGATGGAAGAAGTTGCCCTCCCCATCCCGGTGCCTTGGGCCCCGGGCGGGTTCGCAACGTGATATAAAATCACTTCGGGCCCATCTGATCGCGCCCAATGCCGGGTAGCTGCCGGTCAATGGCCCCCAAAAGGCATAACGTGGGCAGCGTTCGACAGCTCCCACGGTTGGTGGTCGTTCGGATACGAAGTGCGGGCTACCACCGGAACGTGACGAATCGCGTCACCGTGCCCGGTCGCGGCGACGTTTGCAGGCGCCAGCCAGGCCCATATAACCAGTGTTCTGTTCGATTGAACTCGCCCCGGTTCCTGCCCGGGCGAGGAAACGAGGGATAGCAATGACTGGCAACCCTGGAAGACGGAAGCGACGCGTCGGTCTGTTGCGCCGCCTGCTGCGTGCCCTCGCTTGGGTAGCGGCCATGGGAGCCTTGGGCGTGGCCACGGTGGCCGCGTACCTCCTGGGTTACACCTGGGCCGCGCCGGAGACCCCGGCGGCGGGGGACGGCACCACCCAGCCGGCGAGCGGCCCGGACCTGGCCGGGTCGGGCCGCGTCAACATCCTCCTGCTGGGCGTCGACGCTCGCGAGGAAGGAGAGCAAACCCGGTCCGATACCATCATCCTGGTCTCCCTCGACCCGCGGAGCCAGGAAGTGTCGATGCTGTCGATCCCCCGGGACAGCCGGGTGGAGATTCCCGGATATGGGTGGGACAAGATCAACCACGCCCATGCCTACGGCGGCGTGGAGCTGGCGATGCAAACGGTGACGCACAATTTCGGCGTGCCGGTACATCACTGGGCGCGCATCGACATGCCGGGCTTCCTGGAGCTGATCGATGTCCTGGGCCCGGTGACCGTCAACGTCCCCTATGACCTGCGGCTGCGCGACGGCCGCCGGCTGGATGCGGGACCGCACCAGATGGACAGCGAGCTGGCCCTGGCCTACCTGCGGGAGCGCTACAACGACCGTAACGGCGATTTCGGCCGGGCGGATCGCCAGCAGCAGTTTCTCATCGACGTCGCCCGGCAGATGAAGTCCAACCTGTCCCTGCTGGACGTGCCGCGTACGCTCGCCGTCGTCAACCGTTACGTGGAGACGGACATGGGGATCCGCGACGCGGTGGCCCTGGCCCGGCTGGCGTGGGGCACCGACCTCGACGGCGTCAAGCGCGGCATGGTCAAGGGCCACGGCGTGATGATCAACGGCGTCTACTACTACGAGATCGACTGGGAGGAAACCAACAGGGTTCTGGCCGACCTGGGCATCAAGCCGGCGGCCGGTCTCCAAGCGTCGACGGAAGGAACCAAGTCGCGCTAACCAACGAAGCGAGGAGGGGCGTGGCCGCGCATCCCCGCAGGACCGCGCCCTTTCGTCGTTTCGACCCGGTTCGGGGCTGCGTCCGCAACTCCGGCCGGACGCTTACGGGAATACCGCCCGGCAGGCGAGACCGAGGAGCAGGGCGATACTGACGCTGGCCAGGGTACCCACGAGGAAGTACTCCGCCCGTTCCCGCACCATCTCGAAACGGGCGATGCTCTTGGCCGCGACGACCAGGCCGATGGCCTCCCACTGGTCCTGCAGAATCAGCAACAGGATGAGGAACCGCTCCAGGTTGCCGATGAGCGCGCCGCCGCGGTAGAGGCCGTCCCGTGCCGCGTCGGCGCTGGCCGCGGCCTCTTCCACCGCCGCGCTGGCGCCCAACCCCGCGGCCAGCGCCACCTGCCCCTCCACGCCCGCCAGGATGGCCCGCACCACCGCCGTGGCCTGGTCCACGTTGAAGAGGAAGGCGGTGCACAACGCCGTCCAGGCCACCAGGTCTTCCACGGCCGGCCGGACCCCTGTGAACCCGTAGGTGATGGTCGCGAGCCCGCTCACCAGCACCGGGTGGGCGGCAGGCTGCCATGGGGCCCAGGCGGCCCACATGGCCAGGTAGGGCGCGGCGACGGTCAGCAGCCCGCGCCCGGTGGCATGGTCCAGGTACCGCTGCCCGGCGCTCATCACCAGGCGCGCCACGAGCATGGCCGTCGCCACCGCCAGCGCCGCCCGTACCGAGCCGGTGACGAGACCCACCCATAGGGCGTAGACCAGGGCCCTGCCGATGGTAGCCCTGGCGGCGGCCCAGCGGGACGGCCGCCGCCCGCGCCAGCGCCGCGGCCGGCGGGACCACCGCCCGGCCACCGTCTCCAACACCGTGACCCCGAACATGTACAGCGCCAGGGAAAGGTAGGCCGTGGTCACGGCTGGCCGCCCTCCCCCGGGGTCGCCAGCGGCGCCCCCGGCGGTTGCCGTTCCGCCAAAGGATCCGTCAACTCCGTGCAGGATGTGAGGTCGCGCAACAAGGCGGGCAGGTGCCGCACCACGTTCTTCGTCTCCAAGTAGAGCCCTCGGGCCAGGCTCTTGCTGACCGCTCCCTGGCTGATGCCGAGGCGCTCCGCCACCAGCACCTGCTTGCCCAGCTCACGGTACCACCTGGCCACCGCCTGCTCGCTGCGGTGGCGCCCCTGCACGACCTTGGCCACCAGGTCCCAGATGTCGCTGACGGCACCGGCCATGGGATAGGAATCGCGAGGGTGGCGCGGCCGGCCCGGCCCGAGGGCGACGGCGACGCGCACCAGGTAACGCCCCCTTTTCGCCTCCTCCAGGGCGGCGCGCGCGGCGTAAAAGGCGGGACCGTCCATCCCCACGGCCTCATCCTTCAACGCGGTGGCCAGCCCCCCATACCCCACCCCGAAGCGCGCGCGCTGGGGCCAGATCTCCTCACAGAGAAAGTGAACCGCTTGCACCAGGCCCTCGGGATGGACGTAGAGCGCCTGGAACTCATCCCCCGCCGTGACGACCCAGCGGGAGACAAGGCCGGTGGTGAACCGGCGATTGACCTGATCCAAGAGGGTCTCCAGCCGGCGCTGAAACTCTGCCCGGTGCCGGATGCGACGGGACCGCGCCAGGTCCCCGATGACCGCCCAGTAGCGCAACGTCCAGGCCTCCCGCCGACTCCAACCGGAACACCATCAAACCGGAATGCAGCAAACTTACAGCCAGCCGGAATGCAACGAACACTATAACTACCATAGGAATACCCGTCAGATATTCATTGCAGAGGAATCCTAGTGCACTATTCCCCCTGATGTCAACCAGGTTCCCGTCCACTGCCCCGCGGTTCCCCCGCGGCGGGTTTGTCCGCGGCGGGATTGTCCCCCTTGAACACGGCAAACAGGAGCCACAGGGAGGGCAAGAGGATGAGGAGGCCCACCGGTATGGCCCGGAGCATGAAGCGGAGCGTGGGATCCGAAGCGGCGGCGTTGAACACGGTCACGTCGGGGTAGATCAGGTATGGCCACTGGCCCAGGGCCCATCCCCACAGAAGGACGACCACCTCCGCCACCGCCGCCAGCCGTGCCAAACGGAACAGGCGCCGCCACACCAGCCAGGCCGAAAGCGCCGCCAGCAGCGCGCCGGCCAGCACCAGGGGCCGGCCCCGTTCCGAGAGCAGTCCCCACAGGTGGGGCGCGGTGTGCGGCGCCAGGGGCAGCAGGATGGCGGCCAGCAGCGCCACCGCGGCGCCGGCGGCCAGGGCGCGGCGGCGAAAGTCTTCCTGCAGCTCGCCTGACGTCTCGACCGCCAGGTACACCGCCGCCAGGTAGGCGCACAGCGCCACCGTCAGGGCGCCCACCAGGAGCGAGAAGGGGCTGAACCACGTCTGGAGCGGGTCCACCCTCACGGCATC
>QGUQ01000316.1 GCA_003242195.1 Bacillota bacterium
GCGGCGTTCACCGGCCTCTACCACACCCACAACGACGAGTCCTACATCCCCACCGACGGTACGGACAGCGTCGAGGGCCGCGGGGGCATCCACGCCGTGGGCGACGCCCTCGGCCGCCGGCTGGCCCGCCACGGGTACCGCGTGATCAAGGCCGAGACCCTCCACCTCCCCCACGACCGGGGCGCGTACCGGCGCTCGAGGCGTACGGCCATCAAGATGCTGCCCAAGAACCCGTTGGTGCTGCTGGACGTGCACCGGGATGCCACGCCGCCCGAGTTCTACCGGAAGACGGTCAAGGGCGAGGCGGTCACCCAGGTGCGCCTGGTGGTCGGCCGCGAGAACCCCTTCCACCGGACCAACCTGGAGTTTGCGCGGCGGGTCAAGGCGGAGGCCGCCCGGAGTTATCCCGGTCTTGTCAAGGGCATCTACATTGGACTCGGCGACTACAACCAGGATCTGGGCCCGCGCACGCTGCTGGCCGAGTTCGGTGCCCACACCAACAGCCGGGAGGAGGCGATGCAGGGGGCGGTCTTTTTTGCCGACGTGCTGGACCGTACACTGGCCGCGACCCGCTGACGGGTAGAATGAAAAGGGATGGGTCGCGCGCTGCCGGCCAGGCCTGGGCCGCGCCCTCCCGGCCGTGCGTGGGGGGACCGGGACCCATGGGCAACCAGCGACGGCGTTTCGGGCTCGCACTGGGCGGCGGCGGGTTGCGGGGCATCGCCCACATCGGTGTCCTGAAAGGGCTGGCCGAAGCCGGCTACACGCCCGACATCGTCAGTGGTACCTCCAGTGGCGCCATCCTGGCCGCTCTCTGGGCGTGCGGCTGGACGCCGCAGCAGATGGAAGACGTGGCCCGCCGCCTGCGTAACTCCGAGCTGTACGACTCGGCGATCACGGTGGGCTCGGCGCTGGCGGTGGTCTGCCAACTGCTGGGCTTGCGCCTGCGTCCGCGGCGCAGCGTGCCACGCGGCATGCTGCAGGGCGCCAAGCTGGAACGGCTGATCGGTCTCTGGACCCGGGGGGCCCGCCTGGAGCAGCTGGAACGGCCGGTGGCCGTCATGGCCGCGGACGTGCGCAGCGGCCGCGCCGCCGTATTCTGCCCGCCCGCCTTCCGGGACCGGGTTCAGCAGGCCATGCCCGGGGCCATCGTCATCGACCGGGGCAGCCTGGCCGCCGCCGTGCGGGCCAGCATCGCCATCCCGGGCATCTTCGAGCCCAAGGTCATCGGTCCCCACGTCCTCGTGGACGGCGCCGTCAAGGACAAGGTGCCGGCGGAGGCAGCGCGGGCCCTGGGCGCCGACGTGGTGGTGGCCGTCGACGTCTCCGTCCAGGAGCGGCGGGAGCCCGTGGGCCTCTTCGACTTCCTCGGCCACGCCTTCGACCTGATGGCCCGCGACCTGGCCGCCCTGAAAATGGAGCGCTTCGCGGACCTCGTCTTGCAGCCCCGCCTACCCGACGTCCAACTGACGGAATTGCACCGCATCCCCGAATGCATCGAAGCCGGTATCCGGGCGTTGCGGGAGGTGCTGGACGACCTGGAGCGCCTCCTGAACCCCGCGCCCGGCGGCCGCGTGTCGGAAGAACTCTCCTCCTGAGACCCCAAGGGAGGATCGGCCCCGTGGCGGGCCGGGCCCATCCCCTTCCCGGCCGCATTCCTTTCGCCTCTGCGGGAGCCCGCCTTCTAGCCCGTGACAGGCTCGCATAGTGTTAATCCGCGTGCGGTAGCGAGGGCCGGAACGGGGGGACCGGTGTGGCAGGCCGGCGGGCGACCAGCGGCGGGCGATGGCTGGCGAACCTCCTCGTGCTATCCCTCTTGGGCACCGGCTTGCTGTTGTGGGCGGGCAGCCACAAAGCCGGCGGCGGCCTGGCGGGCCCCACCTGCGGGGAGCGGGCGGGCGCGGCGGCGAGCATGTGGCGCTTCGCCCGCTGGTGGGGCACGCTGACGG
Source organism: Bacillota bacterium (assembly GCA_003242195.1). GTDB lineage: Bacteria > Bacillota > Sulfobacillia > Thermaerobacterales > Thermaerobacteraceae > ZC4RG37. Next base: position 1,950 of record QGUQ01000316.1, read on the forward strand.
CATGGGCGCTGCAGGGCGGGACGGTGCGGCCCGCGGCGGCGGCCGGCGGCGACGTCCTGATCGTCGTCGACATCGACAAGCGGCAGCTGACCCTCTACCGCGACGGTCGGAAGCTGCGCACCTTCCCCATCGCCGCCGGCCGGCCCGGTGAGCCGTCACCCGTCGGCGAGTGGCGGGTGCGGGATGTCGGCCTTTGGCCGGGCGGTCCCTTCGGCGCACGCTGGTTCGGCCTCAACGTGCCGTGGGGCTCCTATGGGATCCACGGAACCAACAACCCCGGCTCGATCGGCACCTACGCCAGCCTCGGTTGCATCCGCATGTTCAACGAGCACGTCGTCACCCTGGACCATCTGGTCGCGGTGGGTACGCCCGTCAAGATCATCGGGACCACCGAGGTCTATTACCGGATGCCGCTCTACAAGGAGGGCGACGTCGGGCAGGACGTGGTCCTGCTGCAGCTGGCCCTGCGCTCGCTGGGCTTCGACCCCGGGGTGGCGGACGGTTCCTACGGCAAGTCGACCACACGGGCGGTGCGCGACGCCGAGCTGTGGTATGGCCTGTGGCCCGACGGCCGGGCCGACGCGACCGTCCAGGAACTGGCGGGATTCCGGGTTCCCTAGCGCCCGGGTGGCCCGGCATGCGGTTCCCGCCGGCGGGCGCGCCGATTGGGGGCCCGCACCGCGGGGGGAGGAGGGACGGCCGAGGTGAGCACGGGACGGTGGTGGCGGGGGTGGCGGCTGCCCTGGCGGTCCTGGCGCCCCTCCCGGGGATCCTGGCGCCCCCGCCTGCCTCGGGGGAAGGCGGCGCGGCGGGCGTTGCTGGCGGCCCTTGCCGGAGTCTTCCTGGTAGGCGCCGCCGGCCTCTGGCAGTGGTACCGCCGCCAGGGTGACCCCTGGGCGCAATACCGGTCCGTGCGCCTAGATCCCCTGCGAACTTATGAAGTCGTCCTCTGGGAGACCGAGATGCCTGTGGCCGTGCTGGCCGATCCCTTTCGGCTCCCGGGCGGGCCCAACCCCGAGCCGCGTCACGGGAGGGGACGGCCGCTGCCGCCTCCCGCCAACG
>QGUQ01000317.1 GCA_003242195.1 Bacillota bacterium
GGAGGGCACGCGGTGACTATGGCAGAGCATCGTGAACAGATCCGCGACACCGACCGCGAACGGGCCCGCCTCGAGGCCCTCACCCGCGTCGAGGCGTACCTGCGGCAGATCCGTTGGGGATCGGTGGTCGTCAAAGTCCAGGACGGCCGCCCCGTCCTCGTGGAAAAGGTCGAGCAAGAGAAGATCGCCTGACCTAGACCGACCGAAGCAGGGACCGAGTCGCCCGATGGGAGAGGGGGTGGAAATCATGGCTGGCGCCCTGGGCCCCACGCCTGAGGAAGCCTTGCGGAACCTGCGCGAGAACGTGAAGTAGCGAGCCCCGATGAAACGGCGCGACCGGTGGCGCCGCGGAGGGGAGCAGCCGGCACAGTGGTCGAGCAAGAGAAGGCAGCATGACCTAGCGCGACCGGCCGACGGAGCGACCGAGGCCGGCCTGACCCGGGACATCCCGGGCGGGCCGGCCTTCGCTTTTCGGGGGTGAGCACGGTTGTGGCCGGATCTCCAGCCCCTGATCGCGGAGTACCGGGATAGCCTGCGCCGGGTGCGGCGGGCGTGGGAGCGGGCGACGGAGCCGGCTGACCGGCAGATCCTGTCGAGCATGGCCCGCGACCTCGAGTGGACCATCGAGTACATGCGGACCGGCTGGCCGCCCCAGCCCGACGAGCGGAGCCGGTCGTGGCGGAAGGCCCGGGTACTGCCCGTCGATCCTCTGGTCATGCAGGCGATCGTACAGGAGCGCAACCGCATCCTGGAGCGGGCCGCGATGCACGGTGTGGACCTGACCGTGTTCCACCGGCCCGAGAGCTCCGGCCTGACCGCCGCCGAGCGATCGGCCCTTGAGGCCGTCCTGCAAGACCTGACGGCGGAGGAGCGCGACGTCTTCATGCTGATCGCCGGCCACCGGTACTCCGAGCGCGAGGCGGCCCGGCTGATGGGGCGCAGCCAAAAGTGGGTGCGGATCCGGTACGCGTCCGCCCACCGCAAGGTCCTCGGACGGGCCCGAGGAATCACCGCGGCCCTTATTAGTGAGAGGGACTCTCGGGCAGGGGGTGGTGGCCATGGCCCGCACGCAGCGCGTCCCGGACGAGCATCGTAAGGAGATTGCGGAGGCCTTGGCAGCGGGCGCGTCGGCGGCCGAGCTGGCCCGGCAGTACGGCTACCACCGGGCTACGATCTACCGGATCGCCCGAGAGGCGGGCATCAACATGGTCGACGTTCGCACCCAGCAGGCCACACGGGCCCGCCGCGACTACGACAAGGCCCGTCGGCTCGAGCTCCTGAACCAGGGGTTCGAGGCTGCGGCCGCCATCCTGCCCGAGATCCGCAAGCCGCACCAGCTCAGGGACTGGGCGATCGCTGTTGCCACGCTCGTGGACAAGCGGCGCCTCGAGGACGGCGAGGCCACGGAGCGGACCGAGGTGTCCAGCGTTGGGGCGCGGGAACGCCTTGCCGAAAAGCTCGACGAGCTCGCCCAGCGGCGACTCGCTCGCGAGCAGGCTGGCCGCGCTGCCGGCTGACGAGCGGCGCAAGCTCCTGGCCGATCTGTCCGACGAGGAAGCGGAGGCGCTGCTGTACGACTGGCGGTTCTGGGCCCGGCCGAAGCAGCTGCCACCGGAGGGGCCGTGGCGGATATGGCTCATCCTGGCCGGCCGCGGGTTCGGGAAAACGAGGACCGGGGCCGAGTGGGTGCGCGAACAGGTGGAGCGGCACGGTCGGCGCCGCATCGCCATCGTCGGCCGCACCGCGGCGGACGTGCGGGACGTGATGGTGGAGGGCGAGAGCGGCATCCTCTCCATCAGCCCGCCATGGTTCCGGCCGGTCTATGAGCCGTCGAAGCGGCGCCTCACGTGGCCGAACGGCGCCATCGCCACGCTGTACTCGGCCGACGAGCCCGACCTGCTGCGCGGTCCCCAGCACGACGCCGCCTGGGCGGACGAGCTGGCCGCCTGGCGTCGGCCGGAGGCGTGGGACAACCTGATGTTCGGCCTCCGGCTCGGGCCCGATCCGCGAGTGGTGGTGACCACCACGCCGCGGCCGGTGAAGATCATCCGTGACCTACTCCAGGACCCCACGTGTGTCGTGACCCGTGGCTCGACCTATGAGAACGCCGCCAACCTGGCGCCGGCGTTCCTGGAGCAGATCATCTCCCGGTACGAGGGCACCCGCCTGGGGCGTCAGGAGCTCTACGGCGAGGTGTTGGACGACGTGCCGGGTGCTCTGTGGCAGCGGAAGCGCATCGACGAGCTGCGGGTCCGGGAGGCGCCGGAGCTGGTCCGGGTGGTGGTGGCGATCGACCCGGCCGTGACTAGCGAGGAGGGTTCGGACGAGACCGGGATCGTGGTGGCCGGCCGGGGCGTCGACGGGCACGCCTACGTGCTGGCGGACCGCAGCTGCCGGATGTCGCCCGACGGCTGGGCTCGCCGGGCGGTGAAGGCCTACTACGACTTCGACGGCGACCGGATCGTCGGCGAGGTCAACAACGGCGGCGACCTGGTGGAGACGGTGATCCGCACGGTGGACCCCAAGGTCCCCTACAAGGCCGTGCGGGCCAGCCGGGGCAAGGCCGTCCGGGCGGAGCCGGTGGCGGCGCTCTACGAGCAGGGCAAGGTGCACCACGTGGGCACCTTCGAGCACCTAGAGGATCAGCTCTGCCAGATCACACCCGACGGCTACCAGGGTGCCGGATCGCCGGACCGGGCGGACGCCCTGGTGTGGGCGCTGACGGAGCTCATGCTGGAGGACTACGCGGAGCCGGACATCTTGTGGCTGTAGCGGAAGGGGGAGTCGGCAGTGAGGTTGCGGGATCGGTTGCGGGTCCTCTTTACGGGCCGGCTCCCTGGCGAGACGAAGCAGGCCGCCGGTGCAGCGGGTGCGGCGGGGGCGAGCCCCTGCGGGGCCCGGTGGCCGGGGCCGGGCTTGGTCGGCCGGGCCCAAGAGGCCTACGGAAAAAACAGGCTGGGTTAAGCCGGTAGCCAGGAGCTGGCCAGCAGCGGCCCCGAGCCCC
>QGUQ01000021.1 GCA_003242195.1 Bacillota bacterium
CACGTGCACCGTGACTCCTTGGCGGGCCGCCACGTGGGCCGCCATGCCGAGCCCTGCCGCCGCCAGCAGGAGGCCGGTGACTAGGCCCAGCCAGAATGCGCCGCGCACACCCACCACCCCTTTCACCTGGCATAGTATGCCAGCCTTGTCCATGGGTATGCGCGGCCACTCCGTCACCCACGCACGTCGAGCCGCAGGCCCTTGACCGGCACATCCTCGGGGACGGGCACAGGCACGTCGGGCTTTGCCGGTTCGCCCGTCTCCCCGTCACCGGGCGAAGCCGCGCCGGCCATCCCCGTGGGCCTTGCCCGGCGCCGGTGCTGGCGCGGCCCGCCGGTATCCGGACCCCGGCCTCCCCCCTCCCCGACGCCCGGGCGGCAGGCTTCTGCGCGGCCGGCCTCGCCGCCCGCCCCCGGCGCCGTCACCTGGTGGCGACGCCGGGCCTCCTGGAGCGCCGCCGCGAAACGCTGAGCCTGGTCCTGGCCGCGGGCGGACTCATCCGCTTGCACCCGCACGCGCTGGGCTTCCGCCGCGGACTGCAGCGCGTGGGAGCCGTCGACGGGACCGACGCTCAAGCCTCGTCCCCCTTCCCGAACCGGGCCCGAAGCCGCAGGATGGCACGGGTGTGCAACTGGGAGACGCGGGACGGGCTGACACCCAGAACCTCGGCGATCTCCTTCACCGTCAGGCCTTCATAATAATAGAGGGTCACGATCAGGCGCTCCCGCTCCGGGAGCTCGGCCAGGGCCCGCGCCAGGCGCCGCTTCAGGTCGGCCAGGGTGGCGGCGGCCAGCGGGTCGGGCGCGCTCGGGTCGGCGAGTCTCTCGATGATCGAGCCGCCCGGGTCCTCCTGCTCGCCAGGCAGCAGGTCGTCGAGGGACAGGACGGTGGTCCGTGCCAGGTCCTGCATCAACGCGTCGAATTCCTCCGACGAGAGACCCAGCTCGGCGGCCACTTCCTGGTCCTCTGCCGGCCGGCCCAGGCGCCCTTCCAGGCGCCGGTAGCACTCCTCCACCTCGCGCGCCCGGCGGCGCAAGCCCTGGGGTACCCAGTCCATGGCCCGCAGGCCGTCGAGGATCGCGCCCCGGATCCGGGTGTAAGCATACGTCTCGAACTTGACCCCCCGGGAGGGATCGTAGCGGCGGATCGCCTCGATGAGGCCGAACACCCCGTAGCTGATCAGATCGTCCAGCTCCACCTGGGGTGGCAGGTGCGCCACGAGGCGCCCGGCGATGTACTTGACCAGCGGCAGGTGTTCCCGGATGAGCGCTTCCCACGTGTCCGGGTCGGCCGTCGCCCGGTAGCGGCGCCACAGCTCGGCTCGCTCGTGGACAGGAGTCGACACCGTGTCCCCCCTCCCTCCGCGGCTTCAGCCCAGCAGGCGCCGGCGACGGGCCTGCTCGGCCAGGATGAACCCGGCGATCCGGTCCTGGACCCTCGGGTCGATCTCGGTGAACTGGATCCCGTACTCCCGGCCGCCGTCCCGCCCCTCCACGACGCGCACCACCCGGCCCCTGGCGGCCGCCTCCCAGCCGCCGGGGAAGGTGACGCGCAGGGCCACCAGCTCCCCCGGGCGCAGGGGCTCGTCACAGCGCAGGCGCAGGCCACCCCCGCTGAGGTCGCACGTCCGGGCGTCCCAGCCCTCGTCCGGCGCGTCGACGCGGGTCACCCGCACGGGGAGGTTCACATCCAACCGCACCCAGTTCCGCCGCTGGACCCGCTCGACGCGGCGCGGTGCCGCCAGGTGAAGCTCGGGCTCCGGCTCCACCGACGCCCCGATGACGACGGTCTCGAATCCGTACAGGCCGCGATCGGACCGGTCATCGGCCGGATCGCGGTAGACGACCCTCACCGGTGAACCCACCGGGGGTACGAGCCAGCGCCGGTGAACCATGGGTAGGGCCAGCACGACCCGCTCCTCGTCGGCCGCCAGCACGTATGTGCGCAGCGGCCCCCGCCGTTCGGGTCCCAGAAGGGTGACCTCCACCGGCTGGTTAGTCCTGAGCTGCAACGGCACCACCCCGTTTCAGCGCCGGAATGCCCAGCCGCGCCATGAAGGCCAGCAGGCCCCCAGTGGCCGGCGCCGGCAGGCCCAGCAGGCGCGCGGCCATGGTCAGGATCGCCCGGGCCGCCGGGCTCCCGGGCGCCACGGCCAGCAAGGGCACCTGGCGGCGCACGGCGGCGCGAAGGTGGGCATCGAAGGGCACGGACCCCAGGTACTGCACCTGCACGCCGAGGAACGTGGCGCAGACGGCGGCCAGCCGTTCGCACACGGCGCGGCCTTCCCGCTCGTCGCGCACCTGGTTGGCCACCAGCCACAGTCGGGCTCCGGGGTTGTGGGTCGCCACGAGTTTGATCACCGCGTAGGCGTCCGCCATGGACGTTGGCTCGCCGGTGGTCACCACCAGGAGCTCCCGCGCGGCCACCAGCTGGGGCCGCACGGGACCGGTGAGCCCTGCACCGCCGTCCACGATCACCAACTGCCAGTCGCGCCGGGCGACCTCGGAGAGCACCTTGCGCCACCGGATGCCGTCCAGGGGCGGCAAGTCCACCAGGCCATTGCCACCGGCCAGCAGGTCGATGCCCCCCGGTCCGGGCACCACGGCCTCTGCCAGGGAACAGCGGCCGTGGAGCACGTCGGCCAGGTGGTGACGCGGGCTGACACCCGCCAGGATGTCGGCGTTCCCCAGGCCGAGATCGGCGTCCAGCAGGAGCACGGTCCGTCCCAGGCGGCGGGCGGCCAGTGCCAGGTTGAGGCTGATGTTGCTCTTGCCGACGCCACCCTTGCCGCTGGTCACCAGGATGGTGCGCGCCCGTTCAGCCAGCCCCTCCACGGCCGCCACCTCCTCCCACCGGCGCCACCCGGGCCTCCCGATCGAGCCACGGGGAAAGGGCCTCGGGCGTGGCGGTCACCAGATCCTCGGGCACCCGCTGGCCGCAGCCTACCAGGGCCAGGGGCCAGCCCCACGTCGCGGCCCGCTCCAGCAAGGCCCGGGGCGAGACGGTCTCGTCGACCTTGGTCACCACCAGGTCGGTGACGCCGATGCCCCGCACCGCCCGGGCGAGGTCCTCGGCGTCCGCCGGCGAGAGGACCGCCGGCAACACCAACAACACCCGGTCGGGAGCTGCCGCGGCGACGACCCGCGCCATCTCCGCAACGACCTCGGGCAGCCGGTAGCTCCTGCCCGCCGTGTCCACCAGCACGAGATCGGCCTGGCTGCGCAGCCGCTCCACGTAGGCGGCCACCTCCGCCGCCGAGTAGGCGACGGCCAGCTCGGAGCCCAGAACCTGGGCGTAGGCCTCCAGCTGGGCAGTGGCGGCCAGTCGATAGGTATCCGCCGCCACCAGGGCCACCCGCAAGCCCCGCTCGAGGGTGGCGTGGGCCGCTAGCTTGGCCAGTGTGGTCGTCTTCCCCGCACCCGTCGGGCCAATGGCCACCACGACCCCCGACAGGGGAGGGGTGGCGGCCAGGCGCAGGCCCGGCGGCAGGGCTCCCCCGGGCGCCTGGCGACCTCCCGGCGATGCCGGCGGGTCGGGAGCCACCGGCACGCCATCGGCCCCGGCTCCGGCTGACCCGCCCCCGCCCGGCCGGCGGGGCGCCTGGGGGCCTGTCCCTTCCCTTGGCCTGATGGTGGGCACCAGCGGCTGGTCGCCGACCGTCACGTCCAGGCGTTGGCTGCCGGCGGTAGCCGGGAGGGCGCTCGTCCCCGTTTCCCCGGCCCGCGGCATGGTGCCCGTCACCGTTGGACCGTCGCCGGCCGGAAGGCCATTGACCGAGGGCGCCGTGGCCGGTCCCCCGCCCCCGGCCGGGCGGCCGTTGGCCGCGGGCACGGCCGCCTGCCGGCGGCTCCCGGCCCTCCGGGCCGTCCTCGGCCCTTCGTCCCACGCGACCGTTACCTCGACCAGGGGACGCCCGAAGAGCCCGAAGACCGTTCGCCAGCCCCCCTCGCGCACGCGCCGGGTGGCCAGGATCACCGCATCGTCGCCGATCTCCGACCGGATCTGCTGCAGCGCCGCCCGCATGTCGGGCGCCCGGAAACGCTTGATCTTCACACCCGGATCACCCCGACGGTCTCCACCTGGAGATGCGGCACCAGTTCGTTATAGGAGACCACCGTGAGGTTGGGCACAGCTGATTCCAGCAGCCGGTAGAGGTGCAAGCGGATCACGGGCGCGCACAGGACCACGGGCTCGATGCCCTGGGTGGCGACCCGGCGCACCTCCGCCTGGGCGGCCCGCAGCAACCTGGCCAGCCAGTCGGGGGGTGGCGCCGGGTGGCTGCCGCCCGGCCCCTGCTGGAGGGAATCCCGGATGGCCTGTTCGACGGCCGCGTCGATGGTGATCACCCGCAGGCGCCCTTCCCGCACGGGCAACCGCTCGGAGATCTGGGGCGCCAGCTCGTGCCGCACGTACTCGGTCAACAGGTCCACGTCCCGGGTCTGCGGCGCGTGGTCGGCCAGGGCCTCGCCGATGGTGATCAGGTCGCGGATGGGCACGCCTTCCCGCAGCAGGTTCTGGAGGACCTTCTGCACCTCGCCCAGGCTCAGGTGCTGGAGCAGTTCCTCCACCAGGGCCGGCGCCGTCTCCCGCAACGCGTCCAGCAGCTGGCGGGTGTCCTGCCGCGTCAGCAGGCGGTGGGCATGGCGGCGCAGCAACTCCGACAGGTGGGTGGCCAGGACCGACGTGGGATCCACCACGGTGTAACCTGCCAGCTCGGCCCGCTCCCGGTCCTCGGCGGCGATCCAACGGGCGGGAAGGCCGAAGGCCGGCTCCACCGTCTCCATGCCCTCGATGGGCTCGGTTTCCAGGCCCGTGGCCATGGCCAGATAGCGATCGGGCATGAGCTGCCCGCGGCCGGCCTCGGCGCCCCGCAACCGGATGACGTAGGTGTGGCTGTCCAGCAGCATGTTGTCCCGTACCCGCACCAGGGGCACCACGATGCCCAGGTCCTGGGCCAGCTGCCGGCGAATGGCCGCCACGCGGGCCAGCAGGTCGCCTCCCCGGGACTCGTCCGCCAGGCTCAGGAGACCGTAACCCAGCTCGATCTCGATGGGATCCACCTGGATGGCCGCCGCCGGCTCCGCCTGGACCCGGGCAGCCCGTTCCGCCTCGGCCGACCTGGCGGCTTCCTCCTCCCGCCGCCGGCGCTCCTGGCGCCTCAGTCCGATGGCACCCGCCAGGGCGACGCCCGCCAGGATCAGAAAGGGAACCTTGGGCAGGCCGGGCACCAGCGCCAGCAGTACCAGGAAGATGGCCGCGATCTGCAACACCCGGGGATTGGAGAACACCTGCTGGCGGAGCTCGCTGCCCAGGTTGTCCTCGCCGGCCGCCCTGGTGACGACGATGCCCGTGGCGGTGGACAGCAGGAGGGCCGGGATCTGGGCCACCAGGGCATCGCCCACCGACAGCAGGCAGTACGTGTCCACGGCGTCGGCCAGGGGGCGGCCGTCCCGCAGCACGCCGATCAGGATGCCGCCGATCAGGTTGATGAAGGTGATGATCACTCCGGCGATGGCATCGCCCTTGACGAACTTGCTGGCGCCGTCCATGGCCCCGTAGAAGTCGGCCTCCCGAGCCACCCGCTGCCGCCGGGCCCGGGCCTCCTGCTCGTCGATCACGCCGGCCGCGAGGTCCGCGTCGATGCTCATCTGCTTGCCGGGCAGGGCATCCAGGGTGAACCGCGCGGCCACCTCGGCGACACGCTCGGCACCCCGCGTGATGACCACGAACTGGATGATCACCAGGATGAAGAACACCACCAGCCCGACCACCAGGTCGCCGCCCACCACGAAGTGACCGAACTGGCGGATGATGGCCCCCGCATCACCCTGGAGGAGGATGAGCCGCGTGGCGGAGACGTTCAGGGCCAGGCGGAAGAGGGTAGCCAGCAGGAGCAGGGAAGGAAACACGGCCATCTCCAGCGGCTCCTGGGTGTACATGGTCATGAGCAGGACCACCAGGGCGAAGGTCAGGTTGGTGGCGATGAGCACGTCCAGCACGGGCGCCGGCAGGGGGACGACCATCATGACCACCACGGTGACGACCAGCGCCGCCACCGCGGTGTCGGCAGAAGCCGACAGGTGTGTCAGCAGCGTGGAGCCCGTGCCGGTCACCTGCCTTGCCAAGCCCCATCACCTCCCAGCTCCCGTGGCCCCGCCACCGGCGCCGCGTAGCCCCTGAGGCGCCAGACGAAGGCCAGGACCTCGGCGACGGCGACGTAGAACTCTTCCGGGATCTCCTGGCCCACCTCCACCGCCTGGTACAGGGCGCGGGCCAAGGGCGGCTCTTCCATGATCGGGACGCCGTGTTCCTCCGCCAGGGCCCGGATCCGCGCCGCGAGCGCATTCCGGCCCTTGGCCACGACCACCGGTGCCGCCATGGTCGCCGGATCGTAGCGGAGGGCGACGGCATACCGGGTCGGGTTGGTCACCACCACATCGGCGCGGGGCACCTCGTGCAGCATGCGCTGGCGTACCAGCTGGCGCTGCCGCTGCCGCAGCCGCTGCCGGAGCAAGGGATCGCCCTCGGTCTCCTTCTGGTCCTGCTTCCACTCCTGGACCGACATCCGCAGTGAACGCTGGTGCTCCCAGCGCTGGTAGGCGTAGTCCAGCACGGCCACCGCCAGGTAGGCGCCCGCCCCCCAGAGGAACAGGCGCCGGGCCCAGGCCGCTGCCTCCAGGAGGGCGGCGGCGGGCGGGGCGCCCAGAGCCGACAGCAGCTCCGCCCGGGCCGCCAGCACGCCCCGGACCAGGACCGCGCCCACGAAGGCCACCTTGAGCAGCGCCTTGAGAAGCTCCACCAGCGCCCGCCGGGACCAGAGCCGCCGCAGTCCGGCGATGGGATCCAGACGGTCGAGGCGCGGTGCGAGGGGCACGGAGGTGAACACCAGCCCGGCCTGGGCGGCTCCCGCCACCAGCACCACGCCCCAGGCCACCAGTGCCAGGGGCGCCGCTGCCCTCAACCCCCCGAGGGCGGCCTGCCGGAGCAAGGCGGCCACATCGGCCACGGTCCAGTCGCGGGTAGGGGGCGTCGACCAGAACTGGGCGGCCGTGCGCCCGAGGGCGGTGGCCGCGGCGGGTACCAGCACCCCGGCCGCCAGTGCCGCCGCCAGCAGGGACAGGGCGGCCAGGAGGTCCTGGCTACGGGCCACCTCGCCCCGGCGGCGTGCCTCCCGCAGGCGCCGGGGCGTCGGCGGCAAGACCTTTTCCTGGGCGAAGAGCTGCAGGGCCATCCGGCGGCGGGGTCCCGTGCCCGTCACGGCGCCATCGCCTCCACCAGCCGGACCATGCCGTCCAACAGCTCGTCGACGGCCCCGCCCATGGCGTCCACCAGGGCGGGCAGGGCCAGGGCCAGCACCAGCAGCCCGGCGGCGATCTTGACCGGCAGGCCCGTGAAGAACACGTTCATCTGCGGCACGGCCCGCGCCAGGAGGGACAGGGCCAGCGTCACCATGAACAGCACGCCCAGGATGGGCAGGGCCAGGAGCAGCGCGACCGCCAGCATCCAGCCGGCCATGTCGATCCACACAGGCCCCGCGCCTGCGAGGCCGGCCCCCGCCGGCGGGATGCGCCGGAAGCTCAGCACCAGCGCTCGGATCAGCCAGTGGTGCCCGTCCACCCCCAGGAAGACGAGGAACATCACAAGGTTCAGCAGGTTGCCCACGACGGGTACCGGCTGGCTGAGGAAGGGGTCGAAGGCCCCGCTGACGGCAAACCCCGTCTCCAAGTCCAGCAACTCGCCGGCCACCTGGGCGGCGGCGAAGACCAGCGCCGTCAGCAGCCCCATGGCCAGGCCGACCGCCACCTCCCCCAGCAGGGCCACCGCGTAGGCGCCCGCTCCTGTGGGCACCGGCCCTCGCGGTACCAGGGGGAACACCACCAGGGCCAGGACCACGGCCAGCAGGGCCCGGAGGGGTGCGGGGACGAACCGGCCGCCCAGGGGCGGCGTGGCGGCCACCAGCCCGCTGGTCCTCCCCAGGCAGAGGAGGAACCGGTGGAGTTCCGACGTTGCGACCGCGCCGAGATCCATGACTCTTCGCCCGCCCCCGTCATCCCGTCGTCAACGGATGAACTGCGGCACCTGCTCGTAGAGGCGCGCGGTGAAACGCACCAGCACGGTCAGCATCCATGGCCCGAACAGGGCCAGTGCCACCAGCGTGGCGATGATCTTGGGCACGAACACCAGGGTCTGCTCGCTGATCTGGGTCGCGGCCTGGAACACGCTGACGGCGACGCCGACCACCACGCTCAGCACCAGGACCGGGGCCGCCACCAGCAGGCTCACCCACAACGCCTCGCGGCCCACCGACAGCACCAGAGCCTCCACCGGGATCCCCCCTACGTGCCGAAGGAAGCCAGCAAGGAGCGCACCACCAGGTTCCAGCCGTCCACCAGCACGAACAGCAGGATCTTGAAGGGCAACGACACCAGCATCGGCGGCACCATCAACATTCCCATGGACATGAGGGTGCTGGCGACCACCATGTCGATGACGAGGAAGGGAACGTACAGGATGAACCCGATCTGGAAGGCAGTCTTCAGCTCGCTGATGACGTAGGCCGGGATCAGCACGTAGATCGGCACCTCATCCCGCGACGCCACCCGCGGGCGCCCCGACAGCTCAAGGAACAACGCCAAGTCCTTTTCCCGGGTGTGCCGGAACATGAACTCCCGCACCGGGCCTGCAGCCCGCTGCAGCGCCTCCGTCTGGCCGATCTGTCCCTCCCGGTAGGGCACCCACGCCTCCTGATAGACCTGCTGCCAGACGGGCGACATGACGAACACGGTGAGGAACAGGGCCAGCCCCACCAGCACCTGGTTGGGTGGCGCCTGCTGGGTGCCCAGGGCGCTGCGCAGGAAGGAGAGGGCGACGACGATACGGGTGAAGCCCGTCATCATCACCAGGATCGCGGGCGCCAGCGACAGCACGGTGAGGAGCAGGAGGATCTGCAGGGCGACACCCAACCCCTCCGGTCCCGTGGCCGGACGCAGCGTCACGTCGATGCTGGGCACGGGCACCTCCCCGGCCTGGGCCGCCGCCGGCCCGGCCGCCGTCAGGACCGCCGCCACGGCCATGACCACCGCTAAGCCCGCCCGCAGCGGCCGACTCATGCCCACACCCCCTCGGCGCCCGCTCATGCCCGATCCCCCTCGGGGTCCGTCGGCGCCGGCGGGTCGGAGGGCGCCGACCGCCGTAAGAGCAGCCGGACCTCGTGGTCGGTGACGCCCAGGAGGAGCTCCTGGTCGTCCAGGCGCACCAGGCAGAGGGCGCGGCGGCCGCCCAGGGGCACATAGGAGCGCACCTCGATGCCGGTCGGGCGTCCGGGCTGCAGCCAACGGCCCAGCCGCCGGGTCGCCCACGCGGCGGCCGCGATCACCGCTCCCGTCGCCAGCAGGAACTGTAAGAGGCTTGTCCACATCTCGACTCCCGTCTCCCCGGCTGCCACGGGCATCGCTCCCGCCTCAACCGCATCCGCTTCCCGTCCCGGCCCCCACGGCCCGCTGAAGCCGCCGAGGACGAAAGGGTTTGGCGACGACCTCGACCGCGCCGGCCCGCCGGTAGGCGATGACGTCCGTGCGGGTGGTCAGGGCGGTGCAGACCACCAGCACGGCCCGCGGGTTGGCACTGGCCAGGCGGCGCAACCAGGCCTCCGCGTGCGATCCCCGCCGCACCGGGTCGACGATCAGGACGTCGGCCCGGCCCGCCGCCTGCCTCAGCAGGTCCTCCGGCTCCTCGCCGGTGAGTTCCTCGACCCAGTACGGCAGCGGCGCCAGGGCCTCCCGCACCGTCCTGCGGGCATAGGCGGCCGGGTCGATCACCAGCACCCGCAGGGGCCCGCGTCCCTCACCGCAGCCTCCGGAGGCGTTCGCCCGGGCTGACGATGTCGGTGATGCGGATGCCGAAGTTCTCATCGATGACCACGACCTCACCGCGGGCGATCAGCCGGCCGTTGACCAGCAGGTCGACGGGCTCGCCTGCCAGCCGGTCCAGTTCCACCACCGTCCCTGGCGCCAGCTCCAGGATCTCCCGCACGGTGCGCTGGGCCTGGCCGAGCTCGACCGTCAGCTGCAGGGGGACGTCCAGAAGCAGGTCGATGGTCCCGCCACCCTGGGGTGAACCGGCCGGCGCCGCCTGGAAGGGACGGAAGGCCGGCGTCTCCACGGCGGGCTGCTCCCCGCCGCCAGAGGGCGCCGCCCGTACCACCGGTTCCGCCGTGGCGGCCACCTCCGCTCCTGCCCCCGATGAGGCCCCGCCGGTCTCGCCGTCGCCCTCGGCAGGGGCCCCTTGGCCGCGCACGACCTCAGGCGGTATGTACCAGCCCATCCCCTCGTAGCGGGCCGCTAGGAGCTCCTCGGACTCGCCGGGGGGCTCCGGCCGGGCCTGCAATCCCTCCCCCACTCCCAGCCGCTCCCGCAATACCTCGCCGATGGCCCGCACCAGTTCCTCGCTGCCGTCGGGAGCCTGGGCCAGCCCGAGCCACGCCCGCCCGGGGGTCGGGGACTGCCAGCGCAGCTCCAACCAGTACCCCGGAGCGCCGTCGCCCTGGCGGGCGCTGCGGCCGTCCAGCGGCTCCGGCTCCGGCGGCGGGAACTCACCCGGCCGCCCCAGGGCACCGGCTACCGCCCGCAACACGGCCCCGGCCAGCTCCCGGGCCGCCTCCTTCTCCCCGGCCTGGGTATCCCCCCCGGCCGGGCGGTCGGAGAAGTCTTCCCCGAGACTGCGCAGCAAGGCGTCGATCTCTTCCTGCGAGAGCATCTCCCAGTCACCGGTGTCCATGGCGGCTCCCCTCCTCCCCGACGGTCTCCACCACCTGCACGGCCAGCCGCTGTCCCACACGCCCGGGCAAGACCCGGAACTTTACGCGGCCCCCCACCAGGAGCTCGATGGGCTCGTCGGCGCGCCGGTCGAGACGGAGGACATGTCCCACCTGCAACCGGAGCACGTCCCGGAGCGGCATCCGGGTCCGGCCGAGCACGGCGGTGAGCCGCAGGGGGACCTGACGCAGGCCTTCCTCCCAGCGCTCCCGCGTCCGCGCCTGTGGCCTGGAGTCGCGGGCATAGTACTGGTGGGCGGCCAGCTTCGGCAGCAACGGCTCCAGCAGGGGATAGGGCAGGCAGATCCGCCAGCGGCCCTCCTGCTGGCCGAACCGGACCCTCAGCACGACCCGGACCACGATCTCGTTGATCGGCTGCACTTGCACGAAGAGGGGGTTGGAGCCCAGCGTGACCAGCTCCGAGCTGACCTGCACCAGCTGGCTCCACCCCTCCGCCAGCGCCCGTAGGAAGCCCTGGATCACCGAGCGCATGACCACTGCCTCGATCTCCGTGAGACCGCGCCCGGCGGCGGTTCCCGTCCCCGGACCGCCGAACATGCGATCCACGATGGGGAAGGCGATGGACGGTTCGATTTCCAGCACGGCGCTGCTCTCCAGAGGCGGCAGGTTGAAGGCCGCAATGACGGTGGGGTTGGCCAACCCGGCGATGAACTCGCCGTAGGTGGTCTCCTCGACCTCGGCAACCTCGACCTCCACGACCGTCCGCAACTGTCCGGAGAGGAAGCCGGTGGCCAGTCGCGCCACGTTCTCGTGCACCATGGCCAGGGTGCGCAACTGGTCCTTGGAGAACTTGTCGGGCCGCCGGAAGTCGTAGATGCGGATCACCGGCTGCCGCCGCAAGCCCTTGCGCCGCAAGCCCTGGGTCACCTCTCGGCTTCCTCCTCCCCCGGCCCGTCGCCTCGCCCCGTCATTGCACGATCAGGTCCATCAGCAGGACCTCGCGCAGCGGGATCTCCCGCAGCGCTTCATTGGCCTTCAGGCCTTTGAGCAAGGCCTGCTGAAGGCGGTCCATCCCGTCGGTGCCGGCCACGTCGGCGGCCGTCATGCCCCGCAGCACCCGGTGAATGGAGTGGCGCACGTCGGCCAGGTGGGCCTGCTCCACCTCTTCCTTGGCCCGCTCGCCCTCCACCCGCAGGACCACCGACACCTGGATCACGTGCCCGTCCCGCAGGTTGGTGGTGAAGGGTTCCAGGGAGACGTCGACGGTGGCGGGCTCGGCCGCTGCCCCTCGACCGTCCCCGGCGAGGGACCCCATGGCCAACCAGGTCCCGCCGCTGGCCACCAGCGCGGTGAGCACCACGGCCAGCAGCAGCTTGCCCCGGTCCGTCATCAAACCTCACCCTCCTCCGGCCCCGGCTCGCGGGTAGTCCCCTCCCTCGCGTCGCCGCTGCCGGCGGCCTCGGGCCTGCCCGCCCCGCCAGCGATCTCCGCCTCCGAGCCGCGCCCCTGGCCGCGGGCCACGGCCGTGCCGACGGGGCCGCCCGGCAAACGGCCCCGCCCGGCCCCCCCCCCCAGACGGGCGCCCCCCCCCCGCAGGCCCC
>QGUQ01000318.1 GCA_003242195.1 Bacillota bacterium
CCTGGCGCTCGGTCTCGGCCGCCACCTGCTGCGCCCGGGCGTTCAGGGCCGCCCGGACCGAGGCCACCACCGCCCGCCGCACCGCCGGGTCGCGAGGCGGCGACTGCAAGGCTTGCCGCGCCTCCGCCGGAAGTTGCGAGTCGGCTAGGAGGGCCTGGCGCGTCCCCTCGTCACCGTTGAGGGCCGCCTCGAAGGCCTCACCGAGCCGGGCCATCCGGGCCTGCACCTGCGCCGGGATGCCGCCCGCAGGTAACTGCTCCTTGAGCTCTCGGGGCACGAGCGGGTCCTCCTGGAGCCGCCGGTAGGCCTGTTGGTCCCCCTCCAGGGCGCGCTCGATCTCACGGTACACCTGCTCAAATCCACTCCGCACGCGGGCTTCCAGGTCGGTGGCGCCCGCCCCTTCCCCTACCTGGATGTGCTCGCCTGCCACCCGGTACTGGGGCGGCAGGTGCTGGCTCACCTGGGCCTGGATGGTGCCGCTGAACACCGTGCCCAGCAGGGCCACCGCCACCGTCGACCCCACCTGGCGGAAGAACTGGGTGGCGCTGCTGGCCGTGCCGATGCGGTCGCGGGTGACGGCGTTCTGCACCGCCAGCGTGTACAGCGGCATGGAGGGCCCGAAGGCGAAGCCCAGCAGGACCATCAACACCACGACCTCCCACAGGGGGGTGTCCACCCTGAGGAGCTGGTGGAAGACCAGGAAGAGGGCCAGCGAGGCCGCGGAACTGGCCAGGAGGAGGGGCTTGTAACGGCCGATGCGCATGACCGCCTGGCCCGCCAGCATGCTGCCCGCCACGGTGCCCAGGGTCAGCGGCACCAGGGACAGGCCGGAGTTGGTGGCGGAGAAGCCCTTGACCTGCACCAGGTAGAGGGGCAGGAACATCACCCCGCCCAGGAAGGTGCCGCCGAAGAACAACAACGCCACCGTCGCCCACCGGAAGGTGGGGTTGGCGAACAGCGTGAGGTCGAAGAGCGGCTGGCGGCTGCGCCGCTCCACCGCGATGAACAGCCCGAACCCGGCCGCCGCCAGGGCCAGGAGGCCCAGGATGCGCGGCGACGTCCACGGGTAGGTGGAACCGCCCCACGAGCACGCCAGGATCAGCGGCACCGTCCACAGGGTCATGGCCAGGGCGCCCGGGACATCGAAGGAGGAACGCCGCTCCGGCGCCAGGGCCGGCATGTGGCGCATCAGGAAGTACAGGGCCACGGCGCCCACCGGCATGTTCACATAAAACACCCAGCGCCACGACAGGTGGTCGGTCAGCAGGCCGCCGACCCAGGGCCCGATGACGCTGGAGAGGCCGAACACCGCCCCGAACACGCCCTGGATGCGGCCGCGCTCCCGGGGCGGGTAGAGCAAGCCGATGGTGGTGATGGCCGTGGCGAACAGCCCGCCGCCGCCAAAGCCCTGCAGGCCCCGGAAGGCGATCAGCGCCTCCATGCTGGGGGACAGGCCCGCCAGGGCCGAGCCGGCGAGGAAGATCACGGCCGCGATGGTGAAGACCCACTTCCCCGCCATCAGTTCCGTGAGGCGACCGAAGATGGGCAGCCCCACCACCGAGGCCAGCAGGTAGCTGGTGGCCACCCAGGCGTAGAGGTCGAGGCCGTGGAGTTCCTCGATCATCCGCGGCAGGGCCGTGGAAACGATGGTCTGATCCAGCGCCGCCAGGAAGAGGCACAGCATGACGCCGATGACGGCCAACCGCCGTTCACCGGGCCGGCGTTCGCTCATGGTTCCCCGCTCCTTCGTCTTCCTCCAGCATCCGGCTCAGTAGGTGCAGGAGCTCGTCGCGCTCCCGCGGGTCGAGCCGGGCCACATACCGTTCCATGGCCGCCGACAGGCACTCACGGGCGGCCCGCAGTGCTCGCTCTCCCGACGCCGTGAGGGAAAAGCGAAAGCGGCGCAGGTCGGCAGGGTCCGGCTGGCGGAACACCCACCCCTGCTCTTCCAGCCGCCGCAGGATGTGACTCAGGGTGGGCAGCGGCAGCCCCAGTGCGGCCGCCATGGCGGAGGGCGTCTCGCGAGCCTGGACCTTAGCCAGCACGAAGGGCGCCATCCGGAACAGGCCGTGCCGGTCCAGGCAGGGTGCCGCGTCGCGAAGGACAGCCCGGTGCAGCCGGCCGGTGTGCTGGAGGATCTCCCAGCCGTTCATGCCTGCGATGGTATTCGCCGGTCCGGGTCATTGTCAAGTCAAATATTTTAAGAATGAAACCAAACGGGTGATCAGGAACGGCCGGGCCGCGTCCCGCCGACCAGGTCCCGAACCTGGCGAAACAGCTCAAGGCGGAGGTCGTACGGGACGGTGCTGCGCGGGGACGGGTTGGGCGCCACGAACTCCCCCACGCCCGGCACGGTTTCCCGGGGCTGCGGCCCCCACTCCACCGGCGCGCTGCGGGGCAACCCGGCATAGGCGCGGTAGACCTGCTTGCCCAGCAGCACCACCAGCCGCGGCCGCACCCGGGCGATCTTGGCCCGCAGCGCCTCGCCCCCGGCCACCAGCTCCTCCCAGCGCAGGTCCGCCTCCCCGCGGCTGGCGCGGGCGACGATGTTGGTCACCCCCAGGCCGAAGGCGGGCAGGAGCCGGTCCTCCTCCGGGCGCAGGCGGCGCGGGGTCAGGCCGGCCTCGTGCAGCAGCCGCCAGAAGTGGTTGCCCGGCCCGGCGAAGTGGTGGCCGTGGCTGGCGCTGGCCCGGCCCGGGTTCAGCCCCACGAAGACGGCCGCCAGCCCGGGGGCCAGCACGTCCGGCACGCCCATGCGCTCCCACAGGAGCGCCCGCAGCTCGGCCAGCACCGGCATGGCGGCCAGCTCCTCGTCCCCGATGCGGTCCCAGTCGATGCCCCGCGGCTTCGGGTAGGGCGTGCGGGTCTCGATGACCTCATCGGGGGTGATGATGAAGTCCAGGGACAGGTCGTGGGGCTCGGCGGGCAGCGCATCCACGATCTGCAGGGGATGCACCGTGGTCACCACGGGCAACTGGGGGTGGCCCAGCTCCCGGAGCA
>QGUQ01000319.1 GCA_003242195.1 Bacillota bacterium
CGATATCTACCCTTTTTTTTTCGTGGGCGGCTCAGGTGTTTTTAAAGAGCCGGGTACTGATCGCGCTCGATGCGGTCCACCGAGTCACGCCACCCCCTTGGCCACGGCCTGCATGGCTTGGTCGGCCATCTCCCGCACCCATGCGAGGACGACCAGCGGAGTGCCGTAGACGTCGGGGCTGCGCATCACGATGTCCACGGGCACCGGCCGGTGTCCCCGCTCGTAGCGGCATAGCGTGGCCTCGTCCAGGCCGAACCGCCGGGCGGCTGCCCGTAGCGTCAAGCCGCTGGCGTGGCGGGCTTGCCGCATGGCCTCCGCAACGCTCACGCCCGTTCCCCCCTCCTTGCAGCGGTTGTCAAGGTGCGAAGCCCGCCGGCCACGAAAATGAAGGCTGGCGGGGCGGAGTGCGGCTAGGCCGACTCCGCGCCGGTTGCCTGTAGCTCGTCGGCAATGACCGCGCCAGGATCGACCTCGAGACTGGTGCAAAGCCGCACGAGAGCGGAAATGGAGGGACGACGAGTGCCGGAAAGGACTTGCTGGATGTAGGTGAACGATAGCCCGGTCTGCTGAGCGAGCTGGCGGTAGGACAGCCCCTTCCGCTCTTTCGCTTGGCGCAGCAGCTCGTAGCGCACCAGGCAACCTCCTTCCGGGCACCACTGTACGCCATTGGAGGACAAATGGGGAGGGCGCTGTCCGCCACTTGAGGATGATTGAGGCGACTGTCCGCCAAATGCGTTCAAATACAGCCCCCGCACGCAGCCTGTCGGATATTTGCGTACGGCTCCGCCGTTCACCCTGAGCGGACAGGGGTGTACGCTGTTTGAGGAACGATGACCTTATGGTTGCGGGGGCTCAATCATGCGACTTCCCGGGGGGCTTTTAACGTTGCGCGTCTACGGAGACCGGATCAGGAAGCTCAGAGAGCAGCGCGGCTGGTCGCTGCAGGACCTGGCCGAGCGCTGCCACCTATCGCGGACCTTCCTTCACGACATCGAAAAGCGAGGGAAGGCGCCGTCCATCGAGTCCCTTGAGCGCATCGCCCAGGCCCTGGGCGTGTCCACGGCCTACCTGCTAGGCGAGACTGACGACCCTGCGCCGCCCAACATCGACGAGCTGCTGGACAGAGCGAAGAAGGGCGACCAGGTCGCCAGGGACATGCTGATCGAGCACTTCCTGCCCCTAGTGGCGCAGGCCGTGCGGTCCATCGACGTGCCGCCGGGGGTCGAAACGAAGGACCTGATCTCTATAGGCGTGGTGGGCCTCGTTCGGGGCCTCGATAGCTATGACCCTGCAAGGGGCATCCCGGTGCGGGAGTATCTGCTAAGGCGAATCCGGTGCGAGATCGAGGGGCACTTGCGGGCCATCTCCCACTCGTGGAGGGAGCGGGTGCAAGAGTTGCTGGAGCGCCAGGCCATTCCCTTGATCCCGATTCCCATATTCCGGGCGATTCGCGCCGACGACCCCTCCCCGTACCGGCAGGAGGTCGTCGGATGGACGGCCATCCCGTCTTATTTGGGCGGTTCCGGTGAGTTTTTCGCCCTGCAGGTCCGCGGCGACAGCATGATGGGGGGCAAAAAGCCCATCAGCGACGGGGACGTGGTCATCGTCCGCCGCCAGTCCTGGGCGCCCGACGGGCAGGTCGCCCTCGTCTTGTGGCCGGGCACGACCGAGGCCCAGCTGCGCCGCATCTACCAGCGCGGCGACTCGGTGATCCTCTACGCCGACAACCAGGCGTACCCGCCGGAGATCGTGCCGGTCCGGGACCTCACCATCCTCGGCGTCGTCGTGGGCATCCAGACCATGCCGGCCGCCGCCGAGGACGACGAGCAATACTTCACGGACGGCGGTCCGGGCGTCCGCAGGGGGGTGGTCGCTAAGTGATCCGCAAGCGGGGCAAGGATTACTGGGAGATCAAGATTTACCTGGGCCGCGACCCCAAGACCGGCCGGAAGCTCTGGAAATATGCGTCGGTGCGGGGGAGCAAGCGCGACGCGGAGCAGGCCGAGAGGCGGCTGCTGGCGCGGCAAATGCAGGGGGAATTGGCGGCGGTGCGGCTGACCGTCGCCGAGCTGCTGGACGAGTGGCTGGCGCACGTCCGAACGAACCGGGAGCGGCGGACGTACGATGATTACGCCTACTGCGCGCGGCGTATCCGGGCCGCCTTCGGCTCCATGCGCGTAGACAAGCTAACCCGCGCGCAGATCCAGCGCTGGCTCGACGAGCTGCAGCAGGAGCCCCGGGAGGACGGCCGGCCCGGCACGCTGAGCCCCACGACCATCGCCAAACACCACCGGGCGCTGCACGCGGCCCTGTCCTACGCGGTGCGCATGGGCTACCTCGGCCACAATCCGGGGACAAACAGGGCCCTGCCCCCCCGGCAAAAGCCCGACCCGCCCACTCACACCCGGGAGCAACTGGAGCAGCTGCTAGAGGCGGCCCGTGGCACCCGCTGGTACGCCCTTTGGTTCGTCGCCGCCCACACCGGCCTGCGCGTCGGCGAACTCTGCGGCCTCTGGTGGGAGGACATCGACTGGGCCCGGCCGGCCATCCGCGTCCGGCGCGCGCTGAAGATGGACCGGGAAGGCCGGCGCTTGTTCGTCGGCGACGTGAAGAACCATGAGGCCCGGGTGGTGTGGCTGGACGACCGGACGGCCGAAGTCCTGGACCGCCACCGCGCCGAGCAGCAGATGGAGATCGCCCGCACGCCGAACTGGGAGCACCCCGAGCACGTTTTCACCGCGCCCGGCGGCCGGCTCCTGCGGCCGGACGTGCCCACGCAGATGCTGCGCAAGCACGCCCGGCGCCTCGGCCTGCCGCCGCTGTCCATGCACGACCTGCGCCATATCCACGGCTCGCACTTGCTCCAGTACCAGGGGTGGTCCATCACGGCCGTTTCCGAACGCCTGGGGCACGCCACGCCGGCCTTCACGGCCCAGGTCTACGCCCACGTGATCCCCGGAGCCCAGCAGCAGTACCTGCAGGGGTAGCGCGCG
>QGUQ01000320.1 GCA_003242195.1 Bacillota bacterium
GCCGATCCGCTCCTGCCTCAGGAGCTCAAGGAGCAGTTGCCCCCGGGCGGCATCCCGGCGCAGGTGCGAGCCCGGATGGACCGGCTCGGTGAGGCCTTCGAAGCCGCCCTCAACGGTGACGAGGGGGCGCGCCAGGCGCTCCTGGCCGACCCGCAGGTGCCAGCGGAGGTGCGGCAAGCCCTGCAGTCGCCGCCCCGCGATCCGGCGGAGCGCCGGGCGGTGGCGGCCTCGGTGCGGGCGGCCCTGAACGCCCGGGCGCAGCAGGTGGCGGCCGAGACCGAGCGCCAGGTGCTGGCGCGGATCCGCGGGGAGATGGACCGGCAGGCCGGCCGGCTGGTGGCGCTGCTGCGCCGGGCCCTGAACGAGGCCATCACCGAGGCCGTGCGCCGGGTGTACCTCTACGCGGCGGGCATGGCGCTGATGGGGATGCTGTGCCTGTTCTTCCTGCCGGATCAGGAGCTGCGGCGGAGCTACGGGGCGCCGGTGCCGGCCGTGGCCGGCGAGTAGGCGGGAGGCGTGGGGACGCGGGTGGAAAGGGCCCCCGGCGAGCCGCCTCCCGGCGCGGGCGCCGGGCGGGGCGGGAAAGGCGGCCCCGCGAGGGTCCCTCTCCCGCCCCCTTGCCCGGGGGTGGCGGGGGTCAGGCGGGGCGGGGGTCGACCCGGGTGCCCGGCGGCAGGACGATCCGGACCGAATCGCCCCGGGCGATCCGCCCCGGCCGCTCCACCGAGAGGACGATGCCCCGGCGGCCCATGGCGGCGCGCACGAAGGCGCGGGGCAGCCGGTGCCGCTCGGGATGCAGGGGGTACTGGGCGGCGATCACCTCGCCGGGGTGCCGGCAGGGGATGTTCTCTCCTTCGCAGACCAGTCCCGCCCCGCTGGGAAAGAGCAGCCGGGCGCCGGCCGGCAGCCGGGTCAGGCCGGGGAGCCCCGACAGCAGGAGGTTGGCGCCCAGCCACTCGGGCAGAACGGCTTCGAGGCCGAGGAGATCGGCGATCTCGGCGCACTCCTCCGCCGAGACGGCGCTGAGCTGGCGCCGGTTGCGGATCTCCGTGCCGCGGGGGTACATGGGCTCCCGACTCCCCGCCGGCCGGGTGAGGCCGTAGTGGCGGTCTCCCGGGATACCGCCGAAGTCCACTTCCACCGCTTCCACGCGCCGCGTCACGAAGGTGCCCGCCTCCCAGGCTCCCAGGACGGCCTCGACGCGGGCGGTCAGGACACCAGGCATGCTGCTTCCTCCCGCGGCCATGGCATGTCAGAATGGCATCGCGGGGAGCGCCACGTCACGGAAACCGCCCCCCGGAGCCTGCGTTCGTACCAGTCCTACCACTCCCGCGCACCGGTCTCAACCCGCGACGGGGGCGTTCCCGGCGGTGGCCGTGGCACCACGCAAGGCCACCGTGAAATACCGTGAAAGCGTGAGCTTGGGGAGGATCGGCGTGGAACCGTGCCCTTTCTGTCACCCGGCACCTGACGGAGGAAGAGTGGGAGGCCACCTTCTCGTTGTTACGCGAGGTGAAGAGGCTGCTGGACGACCGGGGCCAACCTGCGGCCCGGCGCTCTTTGAGGGGACAGGCCGGCCGTATCCACGCCGGGACGGGCCGATCCTCCCGTCACTCCCGCAGCCGGCCATCCTCCATTGGCTGGCGGCGCACCGTGATAGAATGCCCACTGGACCGGGTTGCGGGTTACGGGCCTGGTGGCAAGCGTAGTACACGGTGGAAGGGTGAGGACTTCCGTGACGGAACAGCATCGCGTGGCCGTTGTGGGTTACGGCAACGTGGGCCGCTACGCCGTTGAAGCCGTCCTCGAAGCACCTGACCTCGAGCTGGCCGGTGTGGTTCGCAGGCGGCCGGAGCGTCCGGCGGGCCTCGAGCCCGAGATCCCGGTGGCGACCGATATCGCCGAACTGGGGCGGGTGGACGTGGCCGTGCTCTGCGTGCCCACCCGGGAGGTACCGCGGCAAGCGTCCCAACTCTTGGCCCGGGGGATCAGCACCGTCGATTCCTATGACATCCACGGTGCCCTGGTGGACCTGCGCCGCGAGTTGGACGCCATCGCCCGGGAACGGGGACGGGTGGCGGTCATCGCGGCGGGATGGGACCCGGGAACCGACTCGGTGGTGCGGGCGCTTCTGCAGTTCATGGCACCCCGCGGCATCACCTATACCAACTTCGGCCCGGGCATGAGCATGGGGCATACGGTGGCGGTCAAGGCCATCGGGGGCGTGCGGGATGCGCTTTCGCTGACCATCCCGGCCGGTCAGGGGGTCCACCGCCGCCTTGTATACGTGGAGACGGAGCCCGGCGCCGACTTCGACCGGATCCGGCAAGCCATCCTTGAGGATCCTTACTTCAAGCATGACGAAACCCGCGTGGAGCAGGTCGAGCGGGTGGCCGACCTCATCGACATGGGGCACGCCGTCCGCATCGAGCGCAGGGGCGTCTCGGGCCGCACCCACAACCAGCGCATGGCCTTCGAGATGAGCATCCAGAACCCGGCACTGACGGCCCAGATCATGGTGGCCGCGGCCAGGGCCGCCGTACGCCAGCGTCCCGGCGCGTATACGATGCTAGAGATCCCCGTGGTGGATTTCTTGCCGGGCGACCGGGAGGAGTGGCTCCGCCGCCTGGTGTGACGCGGCAACCGGAGTGCTGCCGCCACTCCGGCCCGTGCCCAGCAGGCGCCCCGGGCCGCCTGCCAGGCGCCAGGCGGGCTCCAGGCCGGCGGCGACGGCAAAGAGGTACTTGGCCAGGTGGGTGAAGAGCCCGGCCCGGAAGGCGGTGGCGGGCGGCACCCCGTAGAGCTGCAGGATCAAGGTCATGTTGGCCTCGTAGGTGCCGAGCCCGCCCGGCGTGATGGCGATCACCTGGCCGGCCACCGCCACCAGCGTGACCGCCACCAGTGCCACCGGGTCCAGGAAGACGCCCAGACCGCGACTGACCACGGCCAGGATGCCCGCCTCCAGCGGCCAACTGGCCGCCGCCACGAGG
>QGUQ01000022.1 GCA_003242195.1 Bacillota bacterium
CTGGTGCTGGCGGCGGTGATGACGCCGACCACCGACATCATCACCCAGTTCATCTTCGCGGTTCCTCTGGCCGCGCTGTACGAGCTGGGTTACGCCCTGTGCGTGTTGATCCACCGCCGGCGCCGCAGCGCCGCGGGACGGGGGAGGGGAACGGATGAAGCAGGACGCGGTCCGAACCGGTAGGCGGCCGCCGACGCTCCTGGTGCTCACGGCGCACCCCGACGACGAGTCCTTCAGCCCGGGCGCCACCCTCGCCCGTTATGCCGAGGAAGGGGTTCGGGTGGTGATCGTGTGCGCCACCCGGGGACAGGCCGGCAAGGCCGGCAATCCGCCTTTGTGCAGCCGGGAAGAACTGCCGGCCGTGCGCGAGGCCGAGCTACGGGAAGCCGCACGGCGGCTGGGTGTCGAGGAAGTGCATGTCCTGGACTACCGCGACGGCGAGCTGGACCGCGCGCCCTTCGAGGGCCTGGTGGCGGATCTGGCGGGGTGGGTGGAACGGGTGCGACCCGAGGTCGTCATTACCTTCCCGCCGGGCGGCATCTCCGGCCACCGGGACCACCAGGTGCTCTCCCGCGCGGCGGAGCGGGCGTTCCTGGATGTCTACGGCCCCGAGCCGGCCAAAGCCCGATTCTATTACTTCACCCTGCCGCGGGCGGTGTTCGAGGGCGAGCTCGGCTTTTCCCCCCCGCACCCGCTGGACTGCGCGGTGACCACCGTGGTCGACGGGCGGCGGTATGTGGATCGCAAGCAGGCGGCCCTGGAGGCGCACCGCACCCAGCACCTGTCGGTGGAGCGGGTCTTCCGCGGATTTCCGCCCGAGGTGCGCCAGCGCATCGGCTGGGAATTCTACTACCGTGTGTACCCGGCCTTGCCCGGTGGGTTGCCTCCGCACCCCGCGGCCCGCAGCGCGGCCGCCGAGGTGCCGCCGTCGCTGCGGGAGGCGGTGGCGGCCGCCGTCGAGTGGGGCCTGTTCCCTGCCGGGGAGGGCGCTGCTTCCCGGGCCGCGGGAGCCCGTTGACGACCGGCGAACCCGGACCGGCCGAGTCCGGTCCGAGAGAGGAGGGGAGCCGGTGAACGCCCAGGAACTGCTGGACAAGTACTACGAGCTGTCGATGGAAGGGGTCCACCTGCGCGGCTTTCTCGACCGCCTGGACGCCGGCGAGTTCGGCCGCGTGGAACCCGAGACCGTGGTCGAGTTCCTGCGGGAGCTGGAGGCCGTCATCCTCACCAATATCGAGGTCAAGGCGCAGGAGGCACCCCACTACGCCCAGCGCAGGGAAGAAGTCATCGAAGAGACCCGGCGCGAATTCGACGAGCTAGTGGCCCGCTACCTGCGCAAGGGCTAGAGGCATCCGCTTCCCGCGGGCGCGGGGCCCCGGTGGGCCTACGGTTTCGATGGCAGTTCGCCGGTGGCGCCGGTGTCCCCGGGGCCCAGGGGCGGTAGCCACACGACATCGCCTTCCCGAGCCAGCGCCTCCGCCGTCAGTTCCTCCTCGGTGGTGGCCCGTTCGTACTGGGCACGCGTCATGGTGACGATGGCGACGGGTTGTTCCGCCCTGCGCGAGGTGGGGTGGGTGGCCTGGATGACGACCACCTGCCATTCCCCGTGGGCCGGTCGCTCGTAGACCGCTCGCATGATGCGGCGGCTGTCCTCGAGGATGGACCGCTTGAGACCATTCCGGTCCGTGGCCCGGTTGGCGCGGAGCGTGACCACCAGCCTCGTGTTCAGCGCCTGCGCCTCTCGGGCGCTGTTTACCGCCTGCCCGGGCCGCTGCACGTAGACCTTCTTCCCCACACTGCGGTTGGAAGGCGTGACCGCCCGCTGCAGCTCGACGTCGAGGGGGGGACTGGCGTTCCACCGGGGTTTGGTGAAAGCGGTGGATCGCCCGGCGGGCAAGGGCTCCCAGCCGACCCAGATGGCCGTGGAGAGCATCAGGAGGGAGACGGTGGCCGCGGCCCAGCCCGCCGCCCGCGACCTGAGGCGAAACAGGTCGTTGCGTCCCGTGACGATGGCCGCCACCCCGGCGATGAAGCCGGCCAGCGCCACAAGACCCAGCAAGCCGAGTAGCGCGTAGGGAAGCGGTTGCAAGAGGAAACGAATCATTCCCGCGCCCTCTCTGGCGCACCGTGGCGGCGCGCGTTTCTGACTCGGGGCCTTCCGGGGACGGGCCGCCGGCCGTCCGCGGGGGCAGGACCCCTTGCCGCCTAGTTTCTCCCGCAGGGGGGCGGCAATGCCTCCTCCGCCCAGCGGACGCAGGCCAGCAGGGCCAGGAGGGCGAGTCGCAGGCCCCGGTCCAGGCCGGAGCGGTCGATGTATTCGTCCAGGGTATGGGCGCCATCCCCCTGGCGGATGCCGAAGGTGACGGCGGGGATGCCTCGGCTGAGGGGCAGGTTGGCGTCGGTGCTGGCGGCCAGATCGTGTACGGGCACGCCACACGCTCCCATGGCCGCCCGCAGGAGGCAGACCAGGTCGTGGTCGGGAGGAAGGCAGCCCTGGGGCCGGTCGCCGATGACCTCGAGGGTGACCTCCAGGCCCTCTTCCCGCGCTGCGGCACGCAGCTCCCGGCGGACCGCCTGCTCCAGCTCGCGGAGGGCGGCG
This sequence comes from Bacillota bacterium, assembly GCA_003242195.1. Lineage (GTDB taxonomy): Bacteria > Bacillota > Sulfobacillia > Thermaerobacterales > Thermaerobacteraceae > ZC4RG37. The sequence goes on from QGUQ01000022.1 coordinate 2,600, forward strand.
CCGTCTTCCGAGCGCAGGTCGATCTCCAGCTCGCAGCGGGCGGCGACGGTGTTGACGGTGGTCCCGCCCTGGATGCGGCCCACGTTCCACGTGGTGCGCGGTCGGGCGGGCATGCGCAGGCCGCACAGCCGCGTGACGGCTCGCCCGGCGCCGTGGATGGCGCTGGGGCGGCCGAAGTCCTTCCAGCTGTGCCCGCCTGGTCCGGAGAAGACCGCGCGCAGGCGCCGGCTCCCGATTCCCCGGTAGCTGATCATGCCCAGGCCGCCATCCACCACCAGCACCGCCGCCGGCGGTCGCGGCAGGGTGTCGAGGAAGTGGCGCATGCCGCGGAGATTGCCCAGGCCCTCCTCGCCGGTGTTGAAGAGCCAGATGACAGGCAGGCGGGGGGAGAAGCCGGTGGCGGCCAGGGCCTCGGCCAGCATCAGGAGGCAGGCGACGGAACTGGCGTTATCGCCGATGCCCGGCGCGTAGAGGCGGTTGCCGAGCCGGCGGACGCGGATCGGGGTGCCGGCCGGGAAGACGGTGTCCAGATGGGCGGAGATGACCACGGGGGCCAGGGCCGGTGCCGCCTCGGCCGGCCAGCGGGCCACGACGTTGCTGGCCCCGTCGATGTCGACGGAAGTCAACCCCACCTCCCGCAGGCGGCTGGCCACGTACCGGGCCCGCTCCGCCTCCCCGAAGGGAGGTGCCGGGATCTCGGTGACCCGGATGATCTCGTCCACATAGCGGTTCAGGCGGCGCTCCAGGTGACGCCACGCGCTCCGGAAAGCCCGGTCGCCCATCACCCGGTGGACGAGGTGGGCGACCCGATCACCGGTGGCGGACACTTCCGTCAATCACTCCCCGTGGGGAATCCCAGCTTCGCCAGCGCCGCGTCCGTGAGGGAGACCCGGTACCGGAACAGGCCCCGGCCTGTGGCCAGCATGCGCTGGCGGATGGGACCGGTCAACTCCTCCACGGTGACGAACCGGGCCTCGGCGATCTCCTCTCGATCCCGCGGGTTCAGCTCGGTCTGGTCGGTGTGGGCGGAGAAGACATGGGTGGTCCAGTCCTCGACCTCCCGGCCGCAGGTGAAACGGGCGTGGATGCGAAGCAGGTAGCGGTCGGGGACGATCTCAAGGCCCGTTTCCTCCAGGGCCTCCCGCTTCATCCCCTCGATCAGGGGTTCGCCGGGGCGCACGCCGCCGCTGGGGGCGCGGTAGATGCCGGGCGGGAAGAAGGGCTTGCGGATGGCGGCCACGCGACCGTGACGGTCGAAGATGAAAAAGGTCACGTCATGGTGGCGCCCGCGGCGGGTGCTGTGGCGCACGAGTTCTAGCTCATCGGGGCCAATCTCCTGTTCCAAGTGGAGAAGCCGCGGCCGGCCGAGGAGTCTCTCCACAGCAGCCAATTGCTCCGGCGTGAAGTCCACAGCCCGGCCCCCCCGAACGGTACCGGTGAAACCAGTATAGCAGAGGCAGGAACCGGCTGGCGCGCGTGGTAAACGCCATACTCATGAGGATGGCGATGGGAACGCACCCCAGCCCGCGATCACCTGTTGCCGCCTCCACGGCTGGCCGCGAGGCGTTCGTCCGGGGACTGGTCCAGGGGATGCCCATCGTGGCGGGATACCTGCCCATCGGCTTCGCCTACGGGGTCATCGCCGCCCAGGGGGGCCTCTCTCCCCTGGAAGCGCTGGCCATGTCCCTGATCGTCTTCGCGGGTTCCGCCCAGTTCGCCGCCGTGGGACTGCTGGCTGGCGCTGCCAGCGCGGCAACCGTGGTGGCCACGACCTTCCTCATCAACCTGCGTCACGCCCTGTTCGGGGCAGCCCTGGCACCCCGCCTCGGGGAGCACCGGCTCGGGCGTCTGGCGCTGGCGGCCTTCGGCCTGACGGACGAGGTGTTTGCGGTCGCCCAGGCGACGCTGGGCTCCGCTGGCCGGCCCCTTCCTTATCTGTACGGTCTGGAGGTGGCTGCCTACAGTAGCTGGTGCGTGGCTTCGTGGCTGGGCGCCAGCCTGGGAGAGGCCCTCCGCGGGGTGGAGGGATGGGGCCTGGACTACGCCTTGCCAGCCATGTTCCTGGCCTTGATCGCGTTGCAGCTGGGCGAGCGCCGCGGCCGCGGCTTGCTGGTGGCCGTGGTCGCCGCCGCCACCTCCCTCGGGCTCGGCCACGTGGGCTGGACTCGCTTCCAGGTGCTGGGGGCGGCCCTGATGGGAAGCGCGGTGGGGGTGCTGGCGGAGTGGTACGGCTCGAGATCCTCTTCATCTTCCTCCTGATGGGGCTGGTGACGTATCTCCCGCGCTGCCTACCTCTTCTGGGTCTTAGCCGGGCACGGCTTCCCCGCCCGGTGGAGACCGGTCTTCGCTACGTGGGAATCGCCGTGATGGCGGCGCTGGTGGCGCCGGATCTGGCCGCCGGGTGGGGCCAGGCACCGTGGGGGCTGGGCCCGCGGCTGGCCGCGGCGGTGCCCACGGCGGCCGTGGCCCTGGCCTCGCGCAACATGGCCCTGACCGTGGTGGTGGGCATCGCGGCCTACGCGCTGCTGCTGAAGGTGGCCGGCTGAAGGGCCCGCGTGCTGGCGGGCGGCGGTCGAGGTGGGTGGCCCGCACCGGTGACGCCGGGGCGGTGACCGCGGTGCCGCTGCCAGTACGCGGGCCCTTTGCGCTCGCGGCCCGGATGGTGGCCCGGCATGCCTACGCCCGTCCCTCCGGCTTGCGCCCGGTGGACGCACAACGTATGCTGGCGGTGGCGGGACCGCTGCCCTCCGGCGGTCGCCCGATCATGGCTGGCCGCCGCCCGGCGAGAAGGGGCGGTGAATCGGTCGGTCGCCGGATCGACGGTCCCGGCCTGCGGTCGTAACATGACCCCGACATGTACGAGGCGGAACGCATGCGCTGGATCTATGCGCTGCACAACCGGCTCAACATCTTTCAAAAAGTACTGATTGCCAACGCCGTCCTACTGGTGCTGACGGGCATCGGCGCGGCGGCCCTGGCGGTGCACGTCCGGGACCTGCCCCTCGTCCAGTACCTGTTGCAGGATCAGGCGCTGATGGTGGTCATTGCCGTCTTCCTGGCGGCGGGGCTGGCGGTCAGCCTGGCCATCAACTGGGTCATCCTGCGGGTGGCCTTCCTGCCGTTGTTCCGCCTGCGGGACGTAATGGAAGAGGTTCGGGCCGGGCAGTTCCACGCTCGGGCTCCCGCCATCGCGGGGGATCCCGACGTGGCCGAGCTGCGGGCCATCTTCAACGAGATGCTGGATCGCCTGGATGACTACCGCCGCGCCACCGCCTCCCAGGTGCTGCGGGCTCTGGAGGAGGAGCGCAAGCGGATCGCCCGAGAGCTCCACGACCACACCAGCCAGGTCCTCACGACGCTGCTGATCCATCTGGACATCCTGGGGGAGCGGTTGCGCCACGAGGGAGACGAGGTCACGGGCAAGCTGGCCTTCATCCGCAAGCTGACCAGCGACACCCTGGAAGAGATCCGCCGTCTGACCTTCGATCTGCGCCCGACGATCCTCGACGACCTGGGGCTCGTGCCCGCCGTGCGCTGGTACGTGCAGAACGTCTTGCAGCCGGCGGGCATCGCCGTCGAGCTCCACGCCCAGGGGTTCGAAGGCCGGCTCCCCGACGAGGTGGAGACGGCGCTCTTCCGCATCGTGCAGGAAGCGCTCACCAATATCCTGAAACACTCCCGTGCGACCCGCGCCCAGGTCCTGTTGCGGCGGGAGCCGGGCGGGGTGTCGGCCGAGGTGCGTGACGACGGGATCGGATTCGACCCGCGGACCGTGACGCCTGGCGTCGGACCCGACCCGGGGCGCGGTCTCGGCCTGTTCGGCATGCGGGAGCGCGCGGCGCTGGTGGGCGGCCGGATCGACATCCACTCCCGCCCCGGTCAAGGCACGCGCCTGCGCGTGTGGATCCCCATCGACCAGGAGGCCGACGGTGCCGGGCGACCGGCGGAAGCCGCGGCGGAAGGAGCTTGGAGGAGCCATGCCTGATCGGAACCGGCAACGTCCAGGCGGCGAGGCCGCAAGGCCCATCCGCGTCCTTGTCGCCGACGATCACGCCATTCTCCGTGACGGCATCCGGACGCTCCTGGAGGCCCAGCCGGACATCGAGGTGGTCGGCGAGGCCTCCGACGGCGTCGAGGCCGTCGAGCTGGCCCGCCAGTTGAAGCCGGACGTGGTCCTGCTGGACATCGGCATGCCGGGCATGAACGGCATCGAGGCCACCCGCACGATCCTGCAGGACGTGCCGGAGACGCGCGTGCTCATCCTATCCATGCATGACAACGAGGAATACATCTTTCCGATCCTGGAGGCGGGGGCCTCGGGGTACGTGCTGAAGCGCTCGGCAGCCACGGAACTGGTGTCGGCCCTGCGCGCCGTGGTCCAGGGGCACACCATCCTGCACCCGGACGTGGCCGCCAAGGTCCTGGCGGGAGTCTCCCGCCGCCAGCGGGGCGAGGGCGGGGAGGGGCCGCCCAAGCGTGTCGACGGCCTCACGGAGCGCGAGACCGAGATCTTGACCCTGATCGCCCAGGGGCTGACGAACCAGGAGATCGCAGACCGTCTGTTCATCAGCATCAAGACGGTGCAGGCCCATCGCTCCAACATCATGGAGAAGCTGGACCTGCACGATGCCGTGGAACTGACCAAGTACGCCATCCGGCACGGGCTCATCTCCCTGGACGACTGAGCCCCGCCGGCGGCCGGTTGGGGAGGTGAGGCCGCTGCCTTGAACGGGAAGGATGGAGAGCGGTTACGGGAACGACTGGTCGTCGTCGGCTCGGTCAATCCCACGAAGATCGAGGCGGTTCGGCGGATCTGCCAGCGGGCCTGGCCGGGGTGCCGCGTGGAAGGGGCCGACGTGCCTAGCGGGGTGCCGGCCCAGCCCATCGGCGAGGAGGAAACCCTGGCCGGCGCGCGCCAGCGGGCGCACGCGGCCATGGCGCGTCATCCCGCGGCCTGGCTGGCCATCGGCCTGGAGGGCGGCGTGGACCGTGCCGGGAACCTGCTGGCGGTGTGCTGCGCCGTGGACGACGGCGGGCGGGAGAACGCAGCCTGGGGGTTGCGCATGCCCTTGCCCCAGCACGTAGCCCGGGCGGTTCTCGAGGGGGAGGAACTGGGCCCGCTGCTGGAGCGCCTGAGCGGGCAGGCGGGCATCGGGCGCGGCCAGGGTGCCGTCGGCCTGTTCACGGCCGGCCTCATCGACCGCACCCGGCTTTGGGAGGCGGCGGTAGCCGGTGCCCTGGCCCCGTGGCTGGCCCCCGAGTGGTACCGGCCGGACGAAGAGGCCTGAGGGGGCTGCCGCGGGACCTGCAGGCCCGTCGACATAAGGGGCGATGCCCTCTACTCGTTCAACCTCCGGGCTGCCCGCCCGGGGCCGCCGGTGCGGCGGGCTCGCCCTTGCCGAAGCGGAGGGCCAGGCGCCGGAGCTGCCTAGCGTGCCGTTGCTCGTGCAGTCCGACGAAGTGCACCCACTGGGCGGCGTTGAATGGCCAGCCGTACAGCGGGTGGGGCTCGATCAGCCGTTCCACGTCGTAGTGCGGGAATTCCCGCCACACCTCTTCCAGTTCCCGCCGCGAGAGGGCCAGTTGCGACGCGATCTCCGCCTCGTTCCAGCGCCCGCGGGGCTCGGCCCAGACGGGAGCCGTGTAGACCCGCCGCTCCGCCTCCAGCATGACCGGACGCGCATCCAGCCACCCGCCCTGGCGCCCGGGACCAGCTCGCCCCTCCCGTCGCGCTCGACCCATCAAGCCCTCCAGGATCTCGGTGGCGAACCGCTCGATGAGGACCAGGTGTTCCAGGTTGTCCAAAACGGACCAGCGGTCCGGTGCCGGCCTGTGGCGCCAGCGCTCCTGGGGAACCCGCGCCGCCAGCGCCAGTACCTCCCGCCGAGCACGGTCGACGGCCTGCTTCACGTCGTCCAGCGTGCGGACCATGCCGGCGTCGTCCACGGTGCCACCTCCCTACCGGCCGCAAGGCCGGCCTCTGCCGCTGCATTCCTGGGTGATCCTAGTGTGTCCCCGGTGCGGGCAGACCCATCAGGGGCGGGGGAGGACGGGGAAAAAGAAGGGCGGCCGCATTCTGCGACCGCCCCCTCCTTGCCGCTTCGGTCCGGCAGGGGCCGGTCACCGGGGCGCGGCACCCCTGCCGGGAGACCCTACCGGGCGCAACCGTGCCCGGGGATCAGGCGAACTCCTGCAGGATTTCCCGCCAGTGCTCGGGCTCGTATTCCACCTTCGCGTTGACCAGGGGCTCCTCGCTGTAACCCGGCAGCAGGTCCTGGTACGACGGTTGCGAGTCGTTGATGTAAATGCGCCCGATGACCAGCTCGTCGTACTTGCGGACCGTCTCCACCGCCAGGTCGTAGTTGCGCGGATCATACTCCGGGTCTTCGTCCAGGTTGACCAGGTGCTCCTTGTAGAAGTCGTAGGTGTTGACCTTGTTGTAGGTGACGCAGGGGCTGATGCAGTTGACCAGCGAGAAGCCCTTGTGCCGGATCGCCTCGGCGATGATCTCCGCCATGTGGTCGGGGTAGGCGGAGAACGCCTGGGCGAGGAATGTGACCCCCGCGGACAGGGCCAGCTGCAGCGGCTTGATGGGTCGATCCGCGGTGCCGGCCGGCGACGACGTCGTCTTGAAGCCCTGCTGGCTGGTGGGCGAGAACTGGCCCTTGGTGAGGCCATAGATGTGGTTGTCCATGACGATGTAGGTAATGTCGATGTTGCGCCGCACCGCGTGGATGAAATGGTTCAGGCCGATGCCGTAGCCGTCCCCGTCGCCACCCGCGGCGATGACGGTCAGGTTCCGGTTGGCCAGCTTGATGCCCGTGGCTACCGGCATCGTGCGCCCGTGCACCGTGTGCACGCTGTAGGACCGGAAGTAGTCGCCGATCTTGCCCGAGCACCCGATGCCGGCCACCAGCACGACGTTCTCCGGCGCCAGGTTCAGCTTGGCGGCCGCCTCCTGCAGCGCGCGCAGCACGCCGAAGTCGCCGCAACCGGGGCACCACCACGCCGCGGCGTTGGTGCGGTAGTCCTTGGGAGTACGGGTGACCGTCGCCATCTCAGCCGACCTCCTTGGCCGTCACGCCGACGGGTGTGATGCTCTCCAGCACCGGCTCGACGATCTCCGCGGGCAGGAAAAGCGTGCCGTCGTACTTGTTGATGGTGCGGAGACGGCGCTTGTCGGCGGCGTCGGCGTGCTGGCGGATGAGCGCCGCCAGTTGGCTGAGGGCATTGTTCTCCGCCACGAAGACGTGGTTCGCCCGGGAGAGCATCCGGTTGACCTCCTCCGCGGGGAACGGCGCCAGCAAACGGACGTGGGCGTGCCCGGTGGCGACCCCCTCCGCCTCCAGCCGCTCGCGCGCCTCCCGCAGCGCCCCGTAGCTGGCACCCCAGCCGATGAGAAGGACGTCGGGGTTGGGGGGCCCCTCGTAGCGGACCGCCTCCACGTCCCGGATGTTGGAGAACTTGCGGAGGCGCTTCTGCATCATGCGCACGCGATTGGTGCGGTCCTCGGTGATGTGCCCGGTCTCGTCGTGTTCGAGGCCGGTGGCCAGGTGCAGGCCGCCGGGCATACCCGGCAGGGAGCGCGGCGAGATGCCGCTATCGGTGAATCGGTAGCGCTTGAAGTCGCCGCCGTCCCAGTTCAGGTCGTCGGGCAAGGCGATCTGGCCGCGGTCGATCTTGACGCGGGTGAAGTCGATGTCCTCCACCGTCTGCTTGCCGAGGCCCAGGGCGAGGTCCATGGCCAGGATGACGGGGGTCTGGTAGCGATCGGCCAGGTTAAAGGCCTCGACGGCGGCATAGAAGCAATCCTCGATGGTCACGGGGGCCAGCACGATGCGCGGCAGGTCACCGTGGGAGCCCATGACCATCTCGAACAGGTCCGACTGCTCGTGCTTCGTCGGCATGCCGGTGCTGGGGCCCGCGCGCTGCACGTTGGCGATGACGCACGGCGCCTCAATCATGCCGGCGTATCCCAGTACCTCCTGCATCAGGGAGAAGCCCGGACCGGAGGTGGCGGTCATGGCGCGCACGCCCGCATAGCCGGCACCCACCACCGTGCTGATGGCCGCGATCTCGTCTTCCGCCTGGACGACGACGCCGCCGTAGCGGGGCAGCTTCTTGACCAGCCAGTGCATGATCTCCGACGCGGGCGTGATGGGGTAAGCGGCCACCAGCCGGCATCCGGCGACCAACGCGCCGAAGGCCGCCGCTTCGTCACCCGTCATCAGGTAACGTCGGCGCGCGTCACCAGGCGCCAGCTGCAGGGCGTCGGCCCCGTCACCCAGCGCCGCGCGGGCGGCCTCGTAGCCGCGTCGCAGTGCCTCCTTGTTAGCCTCCACGAGCTTGCCGCCCTTGCCGCGGAAGCGGTCGTCCAGGACCGGTTCGATGTCCCCCGGACGCAGGCCCAGGAGAGCCGCCGAGACACCGACGCCCACCATGTTCTTCATGATGGGGCTGCCGATCTCGCGGGCGATGTCGAGCATCGGCACCTCGACCAGCCGCACGTCGCCGGCGCCGGCCGGGAGCTTCGCCCGGCCACCCTTGCCGTTAAAAATGATGACGCCTCCCGGGGCCATCTCGCCGGCGAGGCGGTTGACGCTGTCCTGGTCGAATGCGATGAGGACGTCGACGCGTGGTGCGATTCCGTAAACGGGGCGGCGGGCGATGCGGATGCGATAGTTGGTGTGGCCGCCCTTGATGCGTGACCCGAAGGTCCGATAACCGTAGATATAATACCCGAGACGATTGAGGGCGGACGCGAGGATCTCGCCTGTCGTGTCGATCCCCTCGCCTTGCTGACCGCCCACGACCCAGGTCAGCTCGTTTCGCACCGAGAGTGCCTCCTTGGCTGGCGCAATGATTGCGCTGCAGCCGCTTTCCTTCGCACCCTATTGTACTACAGTCCTTTCGCAACCGCTCATTCACCTTTGCAGGGCTACGAAATGAAACTTGCACGCAGAGCCCTGGTTCGCAAGGGAACCGCCACGGCCGGCGCGGAGGGCGAGCGCGCTGGCCGACGGGGAATCCTCATCGTGGCGCGGCGCGCGGGCGTCCCTGGCGGCCCGATGCTCGGGTCTTTGCAACCGTGGGTTCTCTTGGCAGCATGAAGCTCTTGGAGCACCACCATGCTATGAGTGCCTCGGGCAACGACGACCCTCGACGAAGAGGCGAAGGAGGTGCTCCAGTGGCTCAGGGTCAGCAGAGGAATCGCGCGCTGTTCCGCGGTGCCGAGCAAGCGCTGGACCGCTTCAAGTATGAAGTCGCCCAGGAACTGGGCATCCAGGTTCCTCAGGATGGATACTGGGGTGACATGCCGACCCGCCTGACGGGCGCCGTCGGCGGTCACATGGTTCGGCGCATGATCGCGCTGGCCGAGCAGCAGCTCGCCCAGCAGGGGACGCTGCCGCCGGTCAGCCCCCAGAATCAGACCCGATAACCCGCACCGCCCGGCGGCGGCCGCAGGAGCGGCCGGGCCGGCAGCGGCGCGGCGCGGCGAGAGCCGTCGCCGCGGGGGATCGCACCGGTAGCGACGGCGGGGGAGGGGATCGGCTGATCCCCTCCCCCGCCCTATTGGTGAGCGCCGTCCGTGCCTCCCGGGCACGCGCGCATCGCTAGCGCCCGCTCCCTTCGCCCGGCGGCGTCTGCCGCGCC
>QGUQ01000321.1 GCA_003242195.1 Bacillota bacterium
CCGCCGTCCTAGCGCGCGGGCACATGCCGGTGGCCGGTCCTGGCCGCGGGGGGGAAGGAACTGCGTACCCGGCTCCACGGCCCCAGGGGCACCGGCGGGATGCCCGCCTCGCGGCCATCCGTACCTGCCGGGCTGGGTCCCGCCGGCCGTTCCCCCGGCTGCCCGCCTGCCACGCGCTCCTCCCGCCGGTCTGCGGTAGGCCCCTCGCGCTCCTGCCGAACCAGCACGTCCTGGCGCAGGAGCCAGGCCGCCAGCGCCAGGACCGCGGCGGCTCCGACCGCGGGCAGCAGGTAGAGGGCGGCCTTCCCCCCCTCCACCAGCAGACCGAAGGCGGGCGGTCCCAGGGCCGCGCCGAAGAAGCGCACCGTGCCGTAGAGGGCCGTCACGCCGCCGCGCTCGGCGGAGGGGACGGAGCTGGTGATCAGCGTGTTCAGCGCCGGCAGCGCAAGGCCGTAGCCGAGACCGACGATGCTGGTACCCGCCACTAGGGCGGCCAGGCCGTCGGTGAGATAGAGGAATCCCAGGCCGGCGCCCAGGATGCCCAGCCCCCCGACCAGCACGATCTTCAGGGCGCGGGCCAGCCGGCCCTGGAGGACGATGCCGCTGACATAGGCGGTCACCGTGGCCACGGCCACGGGTACGGCCACCACCAGGCCCTTGACGAAACCACGGATGCCGTGGGGTTCTTCCAGCAGGTCGGAATAGACGCTCAAGAGCCCGAACAGGACGAACAGGGCGACGAACCCGGCAAGGAAGGACACCAGCAGCGACACGCCCTTCTCGCGGAAGATGCGTGTCATGTCCGCCAGGTAGCGGGGAAGTTCGGGGCCGCGGCGGCGATGGCGCGGTTCGTCCACCAGTAGCCCAAGCCCCAGGGCGGCCAGCCCGGAAAGGACCGGATAGGCGAAGAAGGGCGCGTACCAGGTCAGCAGCGCCAGGGCCGAGCCCAGGATGGGGCTGATGATCTTGCCCAGCCCGTTGCTGGCCTCCAGCACCCCCATGGCACGGGTGCGCGCGTCGCCGCGAAACATGTCGCCGGCGGCCGCCAGGGCCACCTGGTACAGGCCGCCCGCCGCCACCCCCTGCAGGATCCGGCCGGCGATGATCAGGCCGTAGGGATCGCGCACCAGGATCGGCGCCACGCCCCCTAGGAGACCGCCCGCCCCGAAGAGGATGAGGGCGGGGATCATCACCGGCTTCCGGCCCAGGCGGTCCGAGAGGTAACCGCCCACGGGAATGGCCAGGCCCGCGGGGATGGAGAAGGCGGTGATGATCAATCCGACCTGGAACAGGTTGCGGTCCATGGCCCGCTGTAGCAGCGGCAGGACCGGGATCAGCATTGAATTGCTCAGCACCATCACGAAGGGCACGCTACACAGGACCGCAAAGGGGAGACCCAGCCGGTCCTGTGCCACTACCTGCCCGTTCCTCACCGGCTCACCTCCTGCCGCGCGCCGCGGCCTCTGGCGCGACGGGCCCCCGCAACGGCCTTCAACGACCGTTAGTGTGCCCGGGAGCGGGGCACGGGTGCCCACCAGCCTCTGGCACCGGGGTACCGGCATCCGGCTGGGCCCGCCGGCTGGGGTGGGCATCGCCGGAGGGCGCGGGACACCGGGCGGGATACCGCCGCGGCGGGCGGGACGGGATACCGCCGCGGCGGGCGGGAGAGGCTTAGGAGCGGGGGGATGGCACGTGCCGCGACCGACGCCGGGTCGGAACGGGACGAACCGACGGCCGCACCGCGCCGAAGGTCGGCGCGCCGAAGGTCGAGAACAGGTACCGGCACCCGCAGCCGCGGCCGGGGGAGCCGGCAGCGTGCGAACGGACCTGGCGCTGGAGGCCCTCGGCGGCGCCGGCCAGGTACCGGGCGTGCGTGTCGAGGAGGAACGGGGCGACGGGTATGCCGTCACGCGCGTGGCGGTCCTGGATCAGGAGGCGGCCGGCAGGTTAGGCAAGCCACCCGGCCGCTACGTCACCATCGAGGCACCCGGCTTCCGCACCCGGGACCGGGGCCTGCAGGAGCGGATCAGTAACGCCCTCGCCCGGGAACTGGCGGCCATGCTTCCCTCGGAAGCCTCCGCGTCCTTCTTCGTGGTCGGCCTGGGCAATTGGAACGCCACCCCGGACGCCCTCGGGCCCGAGGTGGTCCATCGCCTGCTGGTGACGCGACATCTCAAGGACTACGTGCCCCCGGACCTGCGGAACGGCCTCCGCTCGGTCGCCGCCTTGGCGCCGGGAGTCCTGGGCCTGACGGGCATCGAGACGGGCGACATCATCCGCGGCATCGTGCAGCAGATCCGGCCGGACATGGTGATCGCCGTGGACGCCCTGGCCGCGCGAAACGTGGACCGGATCATGACCACCATTCAGATCGCCGACACGGGCATCCACCCCGGCTCGGGCGTCGGCAACCACCGGGCGGCAGTGACCCAGGAAACCCTGGGCATCCCCGTCGTGGCCATCGGGGTGCCGACCGTCGTCCACGCCCAGACCATCGCCTACGACACCCTGGACGCCCTGGCTCGAACGCTCCAGGACCGGTCGGAACTCTTCCGGGCCCTGGGGCAGATGCCCGAGCAGGAGAAGCGCCGCCTGATCGGCGAGGTCCTCGCCCCGGCCGTGGGCGATCTCATGGTCACCCCCAAGGAGATCGACGTCTTCGTCGAAGAGATGGCCACGGTGGTGGCCGGCGGACTGAACGCGGCCCTCCATCCGGGGATCGACGACGTCGACCTGTCCCCCATCTTCGCCTAGGGATGCAAAGACGGTCGGCCGGTTCGAACGCCCACGCGCCGACCATGGGCCCGGCCGGCAGGGCGCCTCCGGGCCCCGTTTCCGGCCCGGCCCGCGACACGGCTGAGAAGCGTGCCAGGACCGGACAGGGCACGGGCCGTGGCACCATACGCGGCGCCGCTGCTGGCCGGGGCCGATGGAACTTTGAGGAAAAGCGATCCCTCCCTGCAGCGCATGTCCAGCATGG
>QGUQ01000023.1 GCA_003242195.1 Bacillota bacterium
AGCTGGTCGAATCGCTGTACGAGGCGGTGCACCACATCGCCCTCGTCTGCGACCGGGACGCCTTCATCGCCGTGGCCGGGGCGCCCCGCAAGGAGTTCATGGAGAAGCGCATCGGCGGGTCGGTGGAAGAGGCGATCGAGGGCGGCCGGCCTGTCCTGCGCAACCGGCCCGGCGACAAGCCCGGGGCGGGCACGCTGATGGCCGACGACGAAACCGACGAGAAGTTCTCCGCCTACGTCATCGCTCCTGTCGTCACCAGCAATGGGAACATCGGCGCGGTGATCCTCGCCTCCAAGAACCCGGACACCCAGATGGGCGACCTGGAGCTCAAGCTGGCGGAGACGGCCGCGGCGGTGCTCGGCAAGCAAATGGAGGATTGAGCGGGCCCCGTGTCCAACCTCCTGCGCCGGAGGGTTGGCTGTGACAGCACACGACACCGGCGCCGACCGGGAATACGGCATCAGCCGGCTGGTGGAGCTGGTGCGGAGGTTGCGGGCGCCCGACGGCTGTCCCTGGGACCGGGCGCAGACGCACCGGTCCCTTCGGCGTTTCGTGATTGAAGAGGCCTACGAGGTCGTCGAGGCGATCGATGCCGGGGACCCGCACCACCTCGTGGAGGAACTGGGCGATCTGCTGCTGCAGGTATTGCTGCACGCGCAGATCGCGGCGGAGGCCGGCCGCTTCACCCTGGCCGACGTCAGCCGCGCTCTGGCCGACAAGCTGGTGCGCCGCCATCCCCACGTCTTCGGGAACCAGGCGGTGGCCAGCGAGGCCGATGTGCGGCGGCTGTGGGCTGAGCTCAAGCGGGCCGAGAGGAAGGGCCGGGCCGGCGAGGGGGACGAGGCCGGAGAGGGAGCGGGCGGGGACGCGCCCGGCGAGGCGGGGGAGGAGGAGGTGATGTCCTCCGCCCTCGTGCGCGCCTTCCGCTTGCAGGAGCGAGCGGCCCAGCGGGGGCTCGACTGGACCGACGCGGCCGGTGCCCGGGCCAAGCTGGAAGAGGAGCTGGACGAGCTGGAGCGAGCGGCCGCCGCGGGCGATGCGGCGCGCGTGGAGGAAGAGTTCGGCGACTGCCTCTTTGCCCTGATCAACGTGGGACGCCACCTGGGTGTGCACCCGGAGGTGGCGCTCCTGGCGGCCAACCGGAAGTTCCACCGGCGGTTCCGCCGGGTGGAGGAACTGGCCAGACGCCGCGGCCTCCGTCCCGAGGACCTGTCGCCTGCCGAGCTGGACCGGCTGTGGGAAGAGGCCAAGGCGGCCGAATCCAGCAGGATTCAAGGCCCGTCCGCAGAACAACGAAGCGGAATCAGAGCCGACGCGAGGGGAGGGAATCGCGGGTGAACAAGCCGGAGCTCGTGAACGCCATTGCCGAGAAGACGGGGCTGAACAAGAAGGACAGCGAGCGGGCCGTCAACGCCTTCGTCGAGTCCGTCAGTGAGGCCCTGGCGAAGGGGGAGAAGGTGTCCCTCGTCGGCTTTGGCACCTTCGAAGTCCGCACGCGCCAGGCGCGTACGGGCCGCAATCCCCGCACCGGTCAGACGCTAACCATTCCCGCGTCCAAGGTGCCTGCTTTCAAGCCCGGCAAGCAGCTGCGCGAGATGGTCAAGTAACGGGGCGGCGGTCGCGGATTCATCCTTGGAACGAGCCCGGAGGGAGCCGGACGGTGAGTCGGCTCCCTCCTTTTTCCTTTTCCCCCGGTTTTCCTTGATGTTTTCGCCCCGGTCTCGCCTGCGCAGCCCGGGTGGGTTCCACGCGCGGCGCCACTGGCGCAGGGCACATTGCCTGCAGCCCCGGCATATCCATGAACGAGGCCGGGCGGAAGGGAAGGGGGGCCGGGCCGTGTCCGAGGGCCAGGGTGCGGGTGGCGCCCGCGGGCGGCACACGCTCATGATGACGGGGCGCGAGCGGCTGGAGCTTGAGGGCGTGCAGCGCGTCGACAGCTTCGACGACAAGGCGGTCGTCCTGGACACCGACCTGGGGCGCATGACCATCCGCGGCGAGAACCTGCACATACACGAGTTGAACCTGGAAGACGGCCGGCTCCTGCTGGAGGGCCGGATCACGTCGCTGGCGTACGAGGACACCGGGTCGGGCCGCCGCGAGCGCCGCAACCTCCTGGAACGGCTGTTGAAGTAGGCGGGGCGGGCCATGTTCTCCCCCGGTATGCAGTTTTTCATGTTCACGGTCATGGTCGCCCTGGGCCTTGCCCTCGCCTTTCTCTTCGATGCCTTCCGGGCGGTCCGGGTGGTGGCGGGCGGACGGGGCCGCACAGGTGGCCGCTGGCTGGTCGACGCGGCCGACCTGCTGTTCTGGCTGGTGGCCGTGCCCGGCATCGTCTTCGCCCTGGCCCTGGGCAGCTGGGGGCAGCTGCGGGCCTTCACCTTCCTCGGCCTGGGAGCGGGCGTGCTGGTGTACACCGCCCTGGGCTCACCCACGCTGTTGCCCGCCATGGTGGCGGGCCTGATGGCGTTCACGGAGGGAACCGTTCGGACGGTGAGGTTTGCCGGGCGTGCTAGCCGCGCCCTGGCGCGCCGTGGGCGGTGGGCGGGCGGTGCCGTCGGCCGCCCCATCCTTCGCCTCGCCGGCTTCCTAATGCGGCCGGTCATCGGGTTGCTCGCTCCTTTGTGGCGTCCCCTGGCCGCTCCCTGGCGGCGATGGCAAGAGCGGGCCCGCGGCTGGATCCGGGCGCTGCAGGCGTGGTCCGGCGGCCGGGGCGCCGGCCCGGACGGCGGCTAGCGAGGATCCCCGGAAGGAATCCCGCTTCCCGTGGCGAAGCCTAGCCGACACGTGGTGTACAAAGATTGTCCACAATTTGTGTGTAATTTGTGGATAAACCCGCGCGTCGCAGGAGAGGAATGCCCGCCGGATGCGTATCGAGATACGCGGTGCCGAGCGCCTGAGCTTTCGGGAGCGCCAGGTGGTGGTCCTCAAGGAAACGGGATACAGCACCGAGGCCATCGCCCGCCGCTTGGGACTGGCGCCGGGGACGGTGGCGACGCTGTACAACCGGGCCCGCAGCAAGGGGTATGAGGTGGTCATTGTCATCGACGGTGATCCCCTGCGCGTCTTCGGCGGGGAAGGGGAGGACGAGGACGGCGAGTTGACGGCGGGCGAGCCGGAGGCCTGAGGCCCGCGATCCACGGGAGGCCGCTGAAGGATGAGAGGACGCTTTGCTTCCAGGTATGCCACGGTGCGCGTGCTGCCCACAGCGGCCCCGGCATCGGACCGGGTCGCCGCCGCACCCGCGCGCCGTACGGCAGGGCCGCTGGGCCATCCCGGCCGGCGGCCGCGAGCGGCGCGGCGGCGCCTGCGGGTGCGCTGGGGCCGGCTGGTGGCCATCGTCCTGGGCGTGTATCTGGCCGCAGGCCTGGTCGCCCAGCAGGTGGCTTACGGGCAGGCTCAGCGGGAGCTGCGCGCCCTCCGGGCCGAGGTACAGCGGGTGGCCGAGGAGAACCGCGCCCTGCGCGAGCGTATCCAGTTCCTGCGGGGCGGCGAGTACATCGACGCCGCGGCGCGGGAACGGCTCGGGCTGATTCGGCCGGGCGAGACGGTCATCCAGATCGTGGAGCCGGGCGCGGCCGGGACCAGCGAGTAGCAGCAGCGCGAGGGGGTTGCAGCAGGAGCCCGCGGGCGGCGGGGGCCGGATCCCGGCAAGGGCGGGTCCTGGGAAGGGCCCACGGTACCGTGTATGATAGAACAGGTAGCCGCGGGCGCGCCTGGGTGGGTCGAGCCCGGATCCTTCCGTGCCGGCCACGGGCGTGTGTCCGGTCGGTGCCTTCGGAATTCGGCGCGGCCGTGGGATTGCGAGGCCGGGGTGTCGGAACTGGCAGACGAGGCGGACTTAAAATCCGCTGGGCGCAAGCCCGTGTGGGTTCGAGACCCACCCCCGGCACCAGAAAAATCCGCATCCCACAAGGGAAAGCGGGCCGGTACCCTATAGGGGTACCGGCCCGCCACGTGATTATGCGCCGTCTTGGTATCTGGATGGTATCTGGGTTACGCCGCGAGCCAGGGGCAGCACGGCGGCCAGGCGCTCGACGGCCTCGCGTTTCATGTCGTCGGTGACGTGCGAGTAGATCTCCAACGTGACCGCCGTGGATGAGTGCCCCAGCAGCGCGGCCGCCACCTTGGGGTGCGCCCCTTGCCTCGCGAGCAGGGTGGTGTACCCATGCCGCAAGTCATGGAACCGCACGCGTCCCTCAATGCCTGCGCGCTTCGCCGCCGGCTTGAAGGTGTGGGTCAAGGCGACGGGCGTCAGGGGTCGCCCGTCGGGACCGGTACAAACCCGCTCGCTGCCTTGCCAGGCCGCGCCTAGTTGCAGGCGGAGCCGGGCCTGTTGCGCTCGCCACTCGCGAAGGGCCGCTACCGCGAGCGGGCCGCCGCGAGGACGATGGGGCCGTAGGCGGTCGTCCCGCGGGCCGCGTCCAGCAGGCGGGAGAGTTCCTCCGGTGCGAGCAGGCGGGGCTCGAAGCGGTCAGGGCGCGGGGGCTTTGCGGCGTCACAGACGTTGTAGGGCACGAGATGCCACTTGACCGCCACGTTGAGGGCGCGGTGCAGGACGCGGTGAGTATGGAGCACGCTGCGGGGTTCGAGCCCGTCCTCCAGCAGCGCCCGGTACAGGTGCTGGACGTGCATGGGCGTCAGCTTCGCGAACGGCACATACCCCAGGTGCCGCTTGATGCGTTCGACGTCATCGCCGTACTTGGCGACCGTGGTGGGCGAGAGGGAGGGCTTGACGGCGTCGAGCCACCGCTTGAGATACGCGCCTAGGGTCATGCGAGAGGGTTCGACCACAACCCCCTGCTCAATCTGCGTGATCCACTTGGCGAGTTCAGCTTCCGCGACCGCCTTCGTGCCGTGGACGATCCCGGACTTGTACCGTTGCTTGCCCGTGGCGGGGTGGGTGCCCAGGTAGATGCGAAGGAGCCACCGCTTGCGGCCGCGGCGGTCCTTGCTGCGGTCAATGACCTGCCCGCGCATGACCCCGCCTCCTTCGTCGCAGGATCGTTCAACAAAATGGAGGATTGCGATATGGCTCGCCCGCGAGGAGACGGCGCGGGAACTTCCCCCACCTCCCATGCGCGCCGCGGTTGGAGAAATCTGTGGTTCTCATGCGAAGTCACATCTGCATACTATCCGACAAGACCATGCAAACTGGGCTATAGCATGAACTATGGGAGGTGTATGATATCATGGGCCCAGACGGGAAGGGAGGGCGAGTGGCCATGGGATTGGGACGAATGCAGGCACGCGGCCAGGTGACCATCCCCGCCGAGGTCCGGGAGGCCCTGGGGATCCAGCCGGGTGATGTGCTGTTGTTCGAGGCGACGGGCCCGGACGAGGGGCGGTTCCGGGTGGTGAGGACGACGCGTTCGTTGGACGAGTACTTTGACGCTTACCGCGTCGAGGGACCCGTGCCGGCCAATCTGTGGGACACGGTCGCCGAGGACTTGGCCCGTGACGCCACTCCCGCTGACGCTCTGATGCCCGTCTATCGGGAGGCCGCGGCTTCCGGTGAGCGCTGAGCGCGTGCAGCTCGGGTGGCTCGATGCCAACCTGTTTATCCACCCGTTTTTCCGGGACCCGGCTGCGGAACACTGCCGGGACATTTTGAAGGCCTTGCAGGAAGGGAAGGCGGAAGGCCATCTGGATCAGGTTACCCTCCACGAGCTGACTTACGCGTTGTACCGCCATGTCTTCCGGCAGAACCGGCAGGCCGTGGCCGATTACTTGAGCACGATCGTCGCGCTGGAGACGGTGCACGTCGATGACAAGGCCGTGACTCTCAAGGCCCTGCAATACTGGGCAAAGGGCCGGTGCGACAAGTATGGCGATGCCCGGCTCTGGGCATTGGCGGAGGCCACCGGTCTGCCGGTCTGTACGGTCAATCGCAAGGACTTTTCCGGAGTGCGACACACGTTCCCGTTGCGTGCAGACGGAGCTTAATGCGGGATTTGGGGGATGCAGAGTCAGTTCCTGCCATCAAGGGGACGAGTCGCTCGCCATCCTCCAGACGCAGCGTGACGCCCGCCAGGGCGCGCCGGCCGCCCGGGTAGGTCTTATGCAGGTCCTGGATGTGCAGCATGTGAACGCCTCCGCGCTGGTATGGCGCTGGTGTCGGGCCGGCATCCCGTCATCCCCGTGGCTGCTGTGCAGGGAGCCTGCCTCACGCGTTCAGCCCTCCATGGCCAGTCGGGCCAGCAGGATGGTGTCCGCCAGAACCCCGTCGCGAAGGAGCGCCGCGCGCTTTCGCACCTCCGGGCGGAAACCGAGGCGGTGCAGCAGCCGCAGGGCGCGGACGTACTCGGCGGAGACCTCTACTTCAAACCGGCGCACTCCGAGCCACTTCGTACCCAATTCAATCAGCCAAGCCGCGAGGTGCGAACCGATCCCCCGGCCCTGGAACTGAACGAGGACGGCGAGCAGCCGCAGCTGGCCCACGTGCGCCCGGCGATGAGCCAGGACCCGCAGGTGCGCCACGCCCACGGCCTGGCCCTCTACCTCCGCAACCAGCACGTGGTCGGCAGGACCGAGGCCGGCCAGTTCGTTCCGCACCTGCTCGACGCTCAAGGACGGCGGCAGGTCCGTTTCCCGTGCCACCTGGCGCTGCGTACGGATCATGTGGATGGCCTCGGCGTCGGCCACCCGTACGGGCCGGATCCGTACGCCGGGCCCCGCCAGCAGCCCGGAGGATGGCGGCTCGCCGTGCTGCAAGGGGTCGGGAGCTTGATCCCCGGGGGCATAGCCCGAGCGCCCGCCCGCGAATTCGGGCCATGGCCAGCAGGTCGACGAGGCGGCCGTCCCGGAGGGCGGCCCGGCGCATCGTGCCCTCTTCCTGGAAGCCGAATTTGCGGTACAGGCGGAGGGCGGGTTCGTTGTCCGGGTAGACGTTGAGCTCAACCCGATCGAGCAAGAGCCGGCGGTCGGCGAGATCGAGGCAGGCCTCGAGCAAGGCGGTGCCAACGCCGCGGCCCTGGTAGGCGTCGTGGACGCTCATCCCGAACACGGCGGCGTGCCGGCGGGCTCCCTCGTAGGGATGCAGGCTGATCTCGCCCACGACTCGCCCGTCGAGCTCGGCGACAAGGCAATGGGCGCGGCCGTTGCCTTTCACGAAGGTGCGCATGCGTGCCTCGGCCTGCGTGGGTACGATCAGCGTACCCCAGACCACTTTGGGCTGAACGGCCAGGTCCAGCAGGTCGGCGAGGTCACGCGGTTGCGGCGGGCGTATCCGGATCACGGCCCTTCCCCTTCGCGGCCAGCCCCCGCCGGGCGCCGGCTCTCACCACTCTCCGAGCCCCGGCTCCAAGCGGTGAGCACGGCCAATCGCGGTGACGTAGCCCCCAAGGCGCTGTCGCGCGGCTTCGTTATGGCGGCGGTTCGTTGCACACATGCCATCTCCTTCAGGGTGTATTACCTACCACCCACTCACGGCGAGGGTACCTGCTGTAAGCCCTTTAGCCTAATAAGGACCGTCCCGGCCGAGCCCGCCCCGTCGTAATCTCGTTAACCTTCCTCGGGAACACCGGCTGCTACCCGCAAGTCGCTCGGATTATAGAGAGTACGGCAAACCCAAGACGGCACCCATTCCTATCGAACGCACGGCAAACAGGCCTGCACAAACGGGGCGGCGGGCAGGAGGTGCGGTGATCGGATGAAGAGGGGAGGATGGGGGTGCATGCCTACACGGAGGCGGCCAATGCACGATAACGGAGAGAAGAGGGGGAGACGTAGCATGTTTCGTTCATTGCGAGGTCGCTTGATGATTTCTTTCATTGGGATTGCGCTAATGGTCATGGTCGTAACCGTGTGGACCAACCTGACCCTCGCTCGGCGGGCCTATCTTGATCTTGCGGTTCGAGATATCGCGTATATGACAGATCAACTCGTCCAGATCGTCGATCCAGTAGCTCGGCGGAGCCCGAACGTGCAGGAGTTCTACCAGAACGTAGATCCTTACATGCGGGCTATGCAGGAAAACTACTTCCGCAAGTGGGGCATGACAGGATACCCCTTTATCCTTGACCGTAATGGAATCGTCATCTACGCGCCGGGGTGGGAACCCGGTATCGACACCAAACGAGCGGGTGAGTATGGCCGGAGGCAGTACGAAAAGCTACAGTCCGTAAACTTCAACGGTACCATCTTCTACACATGGAAGGACCCCGGCGAGAAACATGAACGGGATAAGTTCGCTGTTGCGAGGCCTCTGCCGTCAAATCCGAACTGGATCCTGCTTGTTTCAGCTTACACCAAGGATGACTTGCTATTGGCCTTCAAGCCCATCGAACGCCTTTCCATCGTCATTGCAATCATAGCTGTCGTCCTCGCCATTGTCTGGAGTGCGGTCCTGTCATCGCGCTTGACTCTACCCCTTCGCCGCTTGGGCGAAGCCCTTAAGCGTATCAGCCAAGGTGATCTTCGGGTCGATCGGTTGAATTTGCGTGGACGGGACGAGTTGACCCAAATGGGGAGAGCCTTTGACGAAATGGTTGACCAGCTGCGGCATATGTTGGGGCGCATTCATCGTGCGAGTGAGCGGCTCACCAAGAACAGCACGGATCTGTCCGGTGCGTCCAACCAGGCTGCCGAGGCCACTACACAGATTTCGTTGGCCATGCAGCAAGTAGCAGCGGGTGCCGGCGAGCAGTCACGAAGCGCCGAGTTGACCGTGAATGCTGTCGAGGAACTGCGCGCCGCGATTAGTCAGATCGTAGAGGGGGCCCAGCGTCAACGCGAGCATGTGCACCACGTCGCTGAGACCCTGCAAAAGACCAGTGTGGATGCCAACACGACTGCGAGGGCCGCGGACGCGGTCGGCGAAGCGGCCCTCCGGACCCTGGAACTGGCGGAAACGGGGGGGCAGGCCGTTGACCGCACCGTCCGTGCTATGAACAACATTCACCGGGCCACAAGCGAAGTGGCAGGTAACGTGCGGCAACTCGGGCGCGAGTCGCAAAGAATTGGGGAGATCATTCAATTGATCAACGATATTGCGGAGCAGACCAACCTGTTAGCCCTGAACGCCGCCATCGAGGCCGCCAGGGCCGGGGATCATGGCAAGGGGTTTGCGGTAGTCGCCGAGGAAGTCCGTAAGTTGGCCGAACGGGCGCGGCAGGCAACGGAGGAAATCGCATCCCTGGTTAGCACGATCCAAAAGGGCGTGGAGGACGTGGTCGGAGCCATCGACCGAATGGTCGGTGAGGTTGAGGAAGGAGCGAACCTGGCGGGCGAAACCGGGAAAGCCCTGAATGACATCTTGGTGGCCATGAAGCAGACGAATGAAAAGGTTACGGTCATTCGCCAGAACGTCGAGAACTTGTCTGGCCACATCACGGAGATCGTCAACCTCATGGGGGACCTGTCCCAAGTCACGGAGGAAAACACTGCTGCCGCCGACCGCATGACCTCCCTCAGCAACCGGGTCGCGAAGTCTATCGAACAGGTTGCGGCGGTAGCGGAGGAAACCGCCGCCTCGATCGAAGAGATCAATGCCTCGTCCGAAGATGTGAATCATGCCGTCAAGGCCATGAACGAGTCGGCCCAGTCCCTGCACAAGATGGCAGAGGAGCTCGCCGGCCTGGTCAAGCAGTTCCAGCTGGACATCGAGGCGGATCCGAAGGCAGGCCAACCGGGTGGTGCAACGGAGGAGACGGCAGCGCCCCACGGTATGGTGGCCGCCGGCGCGAGTCGAGTTTCCTAGGCTACTGCTGGGATGGTTTCAGCGGCCAACGACTAAACTCGGCATAGCCAACAACTGAGGAGGCCCGTGGTGGCAGCATCCCGTGGAACCGCGCCCTGGCCCGCCGCCAGCTTCAGTACAAGTGCACCTGGTATGGCTCGCGGCTGGTGGAGGCCCCCGCCACTCCCCTAGCAGCAAGCGGTGCTCTCGTTGCGGCGCTGTCAAGGAGCGCTTGGCCCTCTGGGAGCGCACCTTCCGGTGCGAGGTCTGCGAGCTGGTACTGGACCGGGAAGAGAACGCCGCGCGGAATCTGGCGGCCCTAGCGGCCGCCGTCGCCGGGAGTGGCCCGGAGACGTTAACCGCCCGTGGACGGGACGTAAGACCTACCTCCTGGCAGGCGGTCCCGGAGGAAGCGGGAAGCCGGCGCCAGCGGATCGCTGGGTAAGACCGGCACCGCCGATCCGCAAGGATCGGCTCTCCGTTGGTCACCAGATCGACTGACCCATACTACTGAGCTCCACCCAGAACCACCGCGTATTCTGCCGTTGTATACGCACCGCCCAGTGCGGACTCGCATATCGGGTGGCAGGGGATGCCCCTCCCATGCGATTGCCTGACGCGAGTTTTCCCCGAAAAAGAGGCCGTTGGTCCCAGGACCGGGGGGCTGAAGTTGCATTGTCGAGTGGGTAGGGTGGTGATGGACCAGCGTGGGGGCGGGCTGGTTGTGGGAAGAACCGCTTATCGCCTGTCCAGGCGTGGCATTCGGCATCTTGTTGCCGTGCTACACCTCTACGATCCCCCTACGTTCCGACATAGCCAGCGCGTCGCATGTCTGGCCTGCAGCATAGCCCGGCGCCTGGGCTGGGACCCGGAGGATCTGCGCTCCCTGGCCATTGCCGGGCTGCTGCATGACGTGGGCAAGCTGGCGGTGGACCCGACGATTCTCTACAAGTCCGGCCGGCTGACGGAGGAAGAGTGGCAGGTCATTCGCCGCCACCCCGTCGTGAGCCAACACCTGGTCTTCCGGGTCACCGGGTCCGCTTGCATTGCCTCGTGGGTGCGGTCCCACCACGAATGGTGGAACGGAGCGGGTTACCCCGACGGCCTGGCCGGGCCGGATATCCCGCTGCCTTCCCGGGCCCTGGCCGTTGCCGACGCCTTTGACGCCATGGTCGGGGGGCGCCCTTACCACCGCGAGCGGATCACGGTCGAGGCGGCGATAGCGGAAGTCGAGCGCCAGGCCGGGCGCCAGTTCGATCCTGATCTCGTTCGTCTGTTCGTCGACATGATGAAGGAAAGCGGTGGCCCGTGGCGGGCGAGGTTCTTCTGCTAGGACGCGAGGTGCCAGACGGACCGGTCACAGCTGAAGGTAAGTATTTGGATCGATACACAAAACTAAAGCCTTGAGTTAAGGCCGGTTGGAAGGGGGGAGAGAATGAAGCGCCTGGGGAGATGGGTGGCCGCTGCCGGTGTGGTCCTGTTCCTCCTGGCAGGCTGGACCGGGGTGGGCGAGGCCAAGCGGATGGCATCACCATGGCTACCCACCGTCGGGAGCCCGGTGGTCTTCCACGGCACGCAGGCTCAGCAGGACACGCCCGCGGCTGGCGTGGTCCAACTCATCTCCGAGAGCCGGCAACAACGCCCGCCGGGAGCGGCCGGCCAAACAGGTCCCTAGCGCTGATGGGGGTGGCCGGGGTGGCTAGGCCACCCCATTTCACGTGGGGGACCAGAGATATGGCGCAACCAAACGGCAGCCTTGAACTGGCCGAGCGAAGTACGAAGTTTCGCTACGTTCCGCAGGTTCGTTGACAGGGGTGTCGCGGCCCTGCAGGCCCGGAACGCCGCGACGGCCATGGACTACTTCCGGGCTGCTCATGAGCTGGCCACGCAGTACCGCCTGGGTGACGATGCAGCGTGTGGGGCGCTCATCAACCTGTCCATGGCCCAGCGCCTCGCCGGGCATATCGACGCCGCCTTGGATTCTCTTGCCCGTGCGTTGCAGCTCAAGGGGATTGGGGTCGCGCAGCGCGCCGCCCTGTGGAATCACCTGGGCGTGCTGTACGGCGAGCGCGGGGAATACCGCCAGGCCACCTATTGCTGTATCCGGGCTTACCGGCTGGGGGCCTTTCCTGGCGGGGTCGACCTGCGGGCCGAGGCGGCAGGCAACGTGGTTGATCTTTACCTGCGCCTGGGGGCATCGCAAAAGGCGACTCGCTGGGCGGTCCGAGCGGTCTTGTGTGCGCGGCAGGCGGCGCCGTGGAGGCGCCAGGGAGTGGCCCTGCAGGTGGCCACGCTATGCCTGGCTACAAACCGCACACGCCTGGCGGGCCGAATCCTGGGGCGCTTAGAAAGGGAACCCCTGGCGCCGGACTTCACCAGCCAGTTCTTGCGGCTGCGGGCCGAGTGGTGGTTCCGGCAGGGAAACCGGCAGAGGGCGCTTGCGTGTGCCGTGCGGGCGCTGGACGCTGCGGTTCGGGATCTGAGCCCGGAGGACATCGAGGACGCCTCCCATACCCTCGCTCGGCTACAGGGGGAGGAACCGGCGC
>QGUQ01000322.1 GCA_003242195.1 Bacillota bacterium
CAATTTTTTATAAAAGACCTCCCAGTACTGGATCAGGTCGTTGCCCGAGACGTCGGCCTTGTTGCCCACGCTGACGAAGGTGGACATGCCCAGGCCCATGTCCCGCGCATATTCCAGGATGGCCACGCCCAGGGCCCCGCTCTGGGACAGCATGGCCACCCGGCCGTGGGGCGGGGTGACGGGCGAGAAGCTGGCGTTCAGGCGCACGTCGGGCGCCGTGTTGATGATCCCCAGGCAGTTGGGTCCGATGATGCGCATGCCGTAGCCGCGCGCCGTCTCCACCAGCCGCTCCTGCAGGGCCCGCCCCTCCGGCCCCGTCTCGGCGAAGCCGGCGGAGATGATGACCAGGGCCCGGACGCCTTTCCGCCCGCATTCGTCAACGGCAGCCAGGACGGCGTCCCGGGGTACGGCGATCACGGCCAGGTCGACGGGGCCCGGGATGTCCAGCACCGACTTGTAGGCCGGGATGGACCCCACGACGGTGGCCTTGGGGTTGACGGGATAGACGGGCCCGTTGAAGCGGTTCATCACCAGCCCTTCGAGGATCCGGTAGCCGATGCTGGTCGGGTTCCGTGAGGCACCGATGACGGCCACTCCCCGCGGGCGGAAGAAGGGCCGCAGGGAGGCCACCGTGGCCACCCGTTCCCGCATCTCGCTGCGCACCACGCTCTCCTCGCTGGGATGGACGTCCAGGCTGACGACGATGTAACCGTCGCGGCGCCGCTCCTCCAGGTGGAAGCCGCTGTTGCGAAAGACCTCCAGCATCTGCCGGTTATCGGGCTGGGTCCAGGCGACGAAGCGCCGGATCCCGTGCCGGGCCGCAATCAGGGCCAGGCGCTCCAGGAGCAACGTGCCCAGTCCCTTGCCCTGGTAGGCGTCTTCCACCAGGAAGGCGACCTCGGCCGTCTCCTCATCGTCGGCCGCCCGCACGTAGGTGCCGCTAGCGATGATCCGCGGCCGGTCGGGAACCCCGGTCAGCACCACCAGGGTGTACCGTTCCTCCGGCGGCCCCGTCTGCAAGAGGCTGTCGACGGCCGCCTCCCGCGACTCGGCGGCGAAGAACCGCCGTATCAGCGACGTTTCCGACACGCGCTGGAGAAAGTCTAAGAACAGGTTGCGGTCCTCGTCCCGGGCGGGGCGCAGGACGGCGACCGTACCGTCCCGGAGCAGCACGCGCCCGGCCTCCACCGCGTCCTGGGGAATGGGCGGCGGGTAGAGGGAGGACTGGGTGTCGGCAGGCATGGGATGTCACCTCCGGCCGTTCCACCAATTATCCGTGCCCGGATTCCTCCCTCCCGCTCCAACCTAAACATTCCCTGAGTCTTGCCGGAGGCGCCATGACCCCTTGCGCTTCCCCCGGACGCAGATGCCCGAGCTGCTCGGCCGGGACGGTCCAGAAACCGGAGCGGCGGACGAGGCGCCATACCAGGTGGTGGCGCCCGTGTCCGCCTCCGCCGTCGCCACCGTACCAGGCGTCCACCTGGAGTTCCACCCGTGCCTCTCGTCCCTCCGGGTCGGCGACGATCGTCCGGGCCGGCCCCAATTCCACGAAGACGAGGTCCCGGGCCAGGCGCGCGGACTCCTGGCGCCAGCCGGCGGAGCCAGGATCCGTCGCCATATGGGCGGCCGAGGCCACGTCGCCGTTGGCCAGGGCCACGAGAAGGAAGCCCGCCACCTGGTGGGGAGCGGCGGTGAGGAGGGTGCGCGCCAGCCGGCCGCTGCTCTTCAGGATCATCAGGTGGTGGGCCGGGTCGACGCGGCCGCCGCCGTGGGTGGTGGAACGCAGGGTGTGGACGCAGAAATGACCCGGGAAGTCGTTGGCCGCCACGGCCTCCTCACCGTGGGGCATGCCGTTGATGGAGGCCGCCACACGCCGCCCGCCCACCTCCAGCACCACCGCCCGGCGCCGCCAGCTCCACGCCCCGCCGTACAGCGAGCGAAGGCGAGCCGTGTCCGCCGGCGTCAGCGGCTCGGCATCGGCGTGCTGGGTACCCCCGAGGCGGCTGACGCGGAAGCGCCGTCCCGTCTCCAGGTCCCGGATGGCGGCCGCGGATCCCCGGGGCCAGAGGCGGTCCACTTGCTCCCACGGGAGGGCTTCGCCGAAGACGTCTTGCTCCAGGCGAGCCAGGAGGGGCCGGATCGCCTGCCACAGGTCGCCGGCCCGTTTCAGCGGCCCGTAGCCGGCCTCGTGGAAACGGCCGTCGGCCGAGACGAAGATGGTCCGGCGCTCCCCCGCCCGGTCGACGACGGTCAGGGTCCAGTAAGGGAAATGGGGGTCGGGCGCCTCTGCGGATGGCGGCCCGGCGGCCCGCCGGGGCGCGTTGCCTCGCGCCGCGGCCAGGGCGCGGTGCACCCGGGCGAGGAGCTGGGGATCGGTGCTGCGCAGGCGGCCGGGGTATTCGGGCCACGCGAAGGCGACCTCCACCGCCACGGGCCGGGCGGACAGGGTACCCGGCCACGACGGGAGGCCGGACGGGAAGGGTAGGCCACGGATTGCGCGCAACGCGCCCGCCGCCAGCAGGGCGGCCAAGACCCATAGCAGGCCAGCCGCCAGGAGCGACCGTAGGTTCCGCGCCCAGCCGGTCCCGCCGGGGGGCCCCGGGAGCTGTGGGTGCATGGGGCGCTCCCTCCCGGCTGAACCTATGCACCGGGGTCCGCCTTCATCCCGTTTCGGGGGCGACCGGGGCCGGCGGCCATTCCAGGCCGCACCGCGTCGGGTGACCGATAGCCCCGGATCGGGAGACCAGCGGCCCAGGACACGACCCCTAGGAGGGGGGAGCGGTCATGGCCCGCCATCTTCGGATGGAAGGTACCGGGAAACGGCGCGGGGATCGCCGCCCGCCACGCTTGCTGCTGGGGATGGGTGCGGCCGGCACGGCGCCGGGAACGCCCCTGTCCTCGTCGGGACCCAGCGGGAGCGGGGCAGGTGGGCCGGCCGGCAGCGCTGGCCCGGCCGGACCGGCCGTACAG
>QGUQ01000323.1 GCA_003242195.1 Bacillota bacterium
TCCTCCTCGGCCAGCCCGTCCTCCAGGGACACCAGCGGGTAGCGCTCCAGCCACCGCGCGTACATGTCGATGAGTTCATCGGCGGTCAGGCGGAGCCCCTGCCCCTCCAGGACGTAGACGCCTTCCTCGGGCCGGTACCACTCGCTGGCCGCGGCGTCGATGGCGATGGCGACGTCGTCACCGGGGCGGTACCCCGCCCGCTCGATGGCCTGCATCAGGGCGTCCAGGGCCGCCTCGTTGGACTCCAGGTTGGGGGCGAAGCCCCCCTCGTCACCCACGCCGCCGGCCAGCCCCTTCTCGGCCAGGACTTTGCGCAGGGCGTGGAAGACCTCCACCCCCATGCGCAGGGCATCGCTGAAGGTGTCCGCGCCGGCAGGGACGATCATGAACTCCTGCACGTCCACGTTGTTATCGGCGTGCTTGCCGCCGTTGAGGATGTTCATCAAGGGCACGGGCAGCAGCCGGGCCTCCACGCCCCCCAGGTAACGGTAAAGGGGCAACCCCAGGGAGGACGCCGCCGCTCGGGCCACGGCCAGGGAGACGCCGAGGATGGCGTTGGCTCCCAGCCGCCCCTTGTTGGGCGTGCCGTCCAGCTCGATGAGGGTGCGGTCCACCCCGGCCTGGTCCAGTGCATCCAGGCCGACGACCTCGGGCGCGATGACCTCCCGCACGTTTTCGACGGCCTTCAACACGCCCTTGCCGCCGTACGCCTCGCCTCCGTCCCGGAGCTCCACCGCCTCGAAGGTGCCGGTGGATGCCCCCGACGGGACGGCGGCGCGGCCGAAGGAGCCGTCCTCCAGCCAGACGTCCACCTCGACGGTGGGATTCCCTCGCGAGTCCAGGATCTGGCGGGCTTCCACCCCGGCGATGATGCTGCTCATGGCGTCAAACCCCTTCCTGCGCTCTTCCCGCTTTGCCCGTCCCGCTGCCGGTTCATCCCGGTGGGGCGGTCGGCGCCGGCCGGCCCAGCCTCGCCGGCCGGCGCCGGAACCCCTTCAGACGATGAGGGAACGGCCCGTCATGGCCGCGGGGGGCTCCAGCCCCAGCATCTCCAGAAGCGTGGGTGCCGCGTCGGCCAGGATGCCGTCCCGCAGTCGCGCCCCGCGGTACCGCTCATCCACCAGGATGCAGGGTACCGGGCTGGTGGTATGGGCCGTGTGGGGCTCACCCGTCTCCGGGTCGACCATGATCTCGGCATTGCCGTGGTCGGCCAGGACGAGGGCCGCGCCTCCCTGCCGGCGGAGGGCCGCCAGCACCTGCCCCAGGCAGCGGTCGACGGTGGCGCAGGCCCGGACGGCTGCCTCCAGGATGCCCGTGTGACCCACCATGTCCGGGTTGGCGAAGTTCAGCACCACCACGTCGAAGCGCCCGCTCTCGATCTCCTGCACGACGCGGTCGGTCACCTCGGGCGCGCTCATCTCCGGCTTGAGGTCGTAGGTGGCCACCTTGGGGGACGGGATCAGCACCCGTTCCTCCCCCGGGAACGGCGTCTCCTCGCGGCCATTGAAGAAATAGGTGACGTGGGCGTACTTCTCCGTCTCCGCGATGCGCAGCTGGCGCAGGCCGGCGCGCGCCACCACCTCGCCGAAGGTCTCCCGCAGGTACTGGGGCGGGAAGGCGGTTGGCAGCGGGAAGTCCTCGTCGTACTCGGTCATCTGGGTCAGCGGCAGCGGGCCGATGCCCTCCGGGCGGCGGAAGGCGTCGAAGGCAGGATCGGCCAGGGCCCGGGCCAACTGGCGGGCCCGGTCGGCGCGGAAGTTGAAGAACACCGTCTCGTCCCGCGGCTCGATGCGGGGAAGCGGGCGCCCCTCCCCGTCGGTGATCACCACCGGCTCGATGAACTCGTCGGTCTGGCCGCGGGCGTAAGCCGCCTCCAGCGCCGCCTCGGGTGACGGCGCCCGGTGCCCCTCGCCCAAGACCAGGGCGCGATAGGCCCGTTCCGTGCGGTCCCACCGCTTGTCCCGGTCCATGGCGTAATAACGGCCGATGACGGTGGCGATCCGGCCACCGGCCTCGCGCACGCGGGCGAAGTACTCGCCCGCGCTGGTGGGCGGCGTATCCCGGCCGTCGGTGAAGGCGTGGATCACCGTCTCCACGCCCTGCCGCCGCCCCAGCTCGATGAGGGCCAGCAGGTGCTCCAGGCTCGAGTGGACGCCGCCGTCGGACACGAGGCCGATCAGGTGCAGCCGGCCGCCCCGTTCCCGGGCGCGACGGGCCGCCCCCACCAGCGCCTCGTTCTCGAAGAAGGAGCCGTCGGCGACGGACCGGGAGATGCGGACGATGTCCTGGTAGACGATGCGGCCGGCGCCCAGGTTGAGATGGCCCACGTTGGAGTTGCCCATCAGGCCCTGCGGCAGCCCGACCGCCTCGCCGCTGGCCTCCAGCTGGGAGTGGGGCCAGTGGGCCCACAGCTCATCCATGACGGGCGTGTCGGCCAGGGCGACGGCGTTGTTCTCGCGCTCCTCCCGCAGCCCCCACCCGTCCAGGATGATGAGGGCCACCGGCCGCGGCCGCCCGCCTTGCGCCGCCGTCATGCCGTTCCCTCCCGGGCGGCGGCGCCCCGTCGCACCAGCTCGGCGAAGGCGGCACCGTCCAGGGAGGCGCCGCCCACCAGGGCGCCGTCGATATCGGGTTGGACCATGAAGCCGGCGATGTTGTCGGGCTTGACGCTGCCGCCGTAGAGGATGCGCACCTGCCCCGCCACCTCGACGCCGTGGAGGCGGGCCAGCAGCCCGCGGATGGCCGCCGCCACCGCCTGGGCGTCGGCGGGGGTGGCCGGCGTCCCCGTGCCGATGGCCCATACCGGCTCGTAGGCGATCACCACCCGGGCGACCTGCCCGGCGGGCAGCCCCGCCAGGGCGTAGGCCACCTGGCCCAGCACCACGGCCTCCGTGTGGCCTTCCTCCCGCTCGGCGGCGTCCTCACCGACGCAGAGGATGGGCACCAGCCCCGCTCCCAACGC
>QGUQ01000324.1 GCA_003242195.1 Bacillota bacterium
TCTCGAAGGCTCGCTTCGAGTGGCTCTTCACATGTGCAGCCTTCAACCTACTGAAGCTTTGGCGCCACTGGAAGCAAGCGATGGGCCGCCGAGGGGAGGCCATGGCGACCTGCTGAAGCGAGGGAGGTTTCTCCCCGCCGACATAAGGCCCACACTTCGTCTTATCAAGGAGCAACGGCCGCGGGGGAACCCGACATCAACGGCGATTACTAACACGGGCTGCTAGCCGACTGCCGGAAGGCAGCGGGCTTCACGAACCTTGAAGAGACTCGAACTTGAAGCGGGATCTAGTAATGGTAAGGTTCTCCGCGCAGGATGCGGAAGCCGCGGTAGAGCTGCTCCAGCACGATCAGAGGCACCATCTGGTGCGGGAAGGTGAGCCGGGACAGGGACCAGCGCTCGCGGCATCGGCCCAGCACGTCCGGGTCCAGCCCCAGGGTTCCTCCCACCAAGAACGCGATGCGGCTGTCACCGGCTGTGGCCCGCTCGTTGAGCCACCTCGCGATGTCCTCCGAGCTCACCTGCCGGCCCCCCGGGTCCAAGGCAACGGCATAGGTCCCGGGAGCCAGCATCCGGAGCAAACGCTGGCCTTCCACGGCCCGTACCCGCTGGATCGCCGCCGGCGTGAGGCGGGTGGGCAAGGGCTCGCCGGGCGCGTGCCGGTACCCTACCCGCGCGTATCGGCCAAGACGCCGCAGGTATTCTTCCGTCGCGCTACGCAAGCCGGGATGATCGATCTCGCCCACCGCCAGCAGGTCGATGCGCAGGGGCATGCTCTTCAACCCCCGTCTCAGCCCCTGCCTCGATTATGCGCCGTAGCCGGTGCCGGGGAAGCCGGGTCGGTCAAGGGCAGGGCCAGGGCCGCCTCAGTCCCGTAGCTCGGCCAGGCGCGCCTTCACTCCGACGGCACGGCCGTCCCGGACCAGCATCAGCTGCACGGTCTCACCGATGGCGCGCCCGTCGATGGCGCGAACCAGGTCGACGGTGTCGGCGATGGGCCGGCCATCGATCCCGACGATCACGTCGCCGGGCCGCAGGCCGGCCCTGGCGGCCGGAGACCCGGGGTGCACCCGCCAGACCACGGCGCCGTTCTCCCGGGCCAGGGCATGGCGAAACCGGCCGGCCAACTCCGGGCGGCCGGAGAGCAACGCGGGGAGCTGCGCGATGTCCGCCACCCGCAGGCCCAGTGCGGCCCTACGCACGCGGCCGTAGCGCACCAAGTCACGGGCGATGCGAACCACGTCGTCCGAGGGGATGGCGAAGCCGAGGCCTTCGAAGCCGCCCCGACCGGCTCCCCCACCGGCGATCTTGACGGTGTTGATGCCGATGACGCGGCCGGAGCCGTCCACCAGCGCGCCGCCGCTGTTGCCCGGGTTGATGGCGGCATCGGTCTGGATGAGCCGGAAGATCCTGTCTCCCACCACCGCATCGCCCTCCGCCGGCAGCGGGACCGGCTGGAACAGTTCTTCCCGCACGCCGCTGACGATACCGAGGCTTACCGAGCGGAACAGTCCGGCCGGGTTGCCGATGGCCGCCACCCACTGGCCGACGCGGACGCGGAGGGGATCGGCGAAGCGTGCCGGTTGCAGGGGCCCCGTCTCTCGAGGGTCCACGCGCAGCACGGCCAGGTCGGAGTAGGGGTAGTCCTCCGCCAGCAGGCGGGCGCGGACGCGCTTGCCACCGGCGAGCAGCACCTCGATGAGCTGGGGGTGGACGTCGGTGCGGCCACGGGTCAGGGAGACCACGTGGTGGTTGGTCACGATGAAGCCGCGTGCGTCGAAGATGACGCCCGAGCCGGTGGACCGGGCGATCACGGTGTCCCGTCCGGTGAAGGGGTCCCGGCCGCGGAAGGTGCTGACGACGCCCACAATGGAGGGGCCCACCGCCGCTGCGATCTCCTCGGCGGGCGACGCCCCGTCCCCCGTCACCAACGGGACGGCGGGCAGTGCCGCCACCAGGGGTCGAGCCATGGCGGCAAGCCACGGCGCGAGCCACGCCCCCAGCAGGCCGCCCAGGATCCCAGCCAGGCCGGCCGCCATGATGATCGCGCGCTGGCGCACCCCGGTTCCTCCCTTCGCCGTGGCTCGCCGGCGGGGCGCCGCGGGCGGTCCCGCGCCCGGCCTCAGGGACCGGTGGCAGGCGAGTTCGCGCCGGCAGCCCGCGGGCCGCCGGGATCCGGCGAGAACGGGGCCATCAGCAGGTTGCGGACGTCGACGCCGTAGACCTGGTGCACGGCGTGCACGAAGGGCTCTCCGGCAGCCAGGCGCTCCAGCAGGCGCGCCGTCGCGCCGCTTCCGCCCCGGGCCGCCAGCCGGTCGTACAGGCAGAGGGCGGCGCCGTAGGCCTTGTCGGTCGGCAGCGTGTGGAAAGCCTCGTTCAGCGTCTCCCAGTCCACCCGAGGACAGGGCTCGGACCAGTCGAAGGTGAAGCCCGTGAGGTCGCGATCCACCGCCTGGGCCAGTCCCTCGGTGAACCAGGCGGGATAGTTGCCGTAGGTGACCCGGTCCAGCAACCAGTGGGCCAGCTCGTGGGGGACCGGTCCTTCCCCTTCGAAGGTGGCGCGGTCCCCGGCCCACGTGAGCGGATCCGCGACGTGAATGGCCCCGGCGGCATAGACTCCCAGCGGGGGATCGCCAGGGTCCCACCCGAATGTACGCGCCAGGGCAGCGGGCGATTCATACACGAGGAAGACGGCGGGAACGGCAGGCAGGTCCGCCCCCATGGCGGCCGCAACGCGGGGCAGCACCCGCTCGGCGTAGTCGCGGATCCACTCCGCCCCCTGCTCGTGACCGGCGGGGTAGCGCACGCGGACACCCCGGCCGGCCAGCCACTGACGGCCGGGCGCCGGCGCGCCCTGCACCACGGGCGCGGTGCCGCTGGTCAGGTCGCAGGCGCCCCGGCCCCCGCGGGAGGCACACGGAGGCCCTGGCGGCCCCCACCCCGGCGGCCCCCTGAGGACG
>QGUQ01000325.1 GCA_003242195.1 Bacillota bacterium
GCGCTAGCCGTTTCGACCGGCATCGGGGCCTTCATCACGGCCGTTCTGAAGGCACGGCGGGATTTCGTCCTTCGCTTGGCGGGTAAGTCCTGGTGGACGATCCTGCGCCCAAGAGTGGTACGAGAGTGGCTTGCCGGCGCCGCCGTGACCGCCCTGGTGATCGGGGTCCAAACCGCACGAAGCAGCTTCCTAGCCGAAGCGTCCCAAGGCAGTGCCTACGTGGCCGCTGCAGCGGCCGCGCTGCTGCTCACCTTACCCCTTGTTCACCTCGTCGCGGCGCGTTGGGTGTTCACGAAGGTGAGCTTGCGCCGTCTGTGAAGGGAAGCAGGAGGGTCAGCCCAATGCGGATCGAGGCCGAAAACGTGACCATGGTCATCGATGGCCGGACCATCATCGACGGGGCGAACCTGGTGTGCGCGCCCGGCACCGTGACGGCGCTGGTCGGTCCAAGCGGGGCCGGCAAGACCACGTTACTCAACGTGCTGGGATTGCTCTTGCGACCGACCAGCGGGCGGGTGCTGGTGGACGGGGTCGACACGACAGGCTGGGGGCCACGCCAACGGCGGCGCTTCTGGAAGGACCACGCCGCGTTCATCCTTCAGGATTACGGCGTCATCGAGGAAGAATCCGTGGCCTTCAACGTAACCATGACGTCGAGCCTCTTTGGTTCACGGGTCGTGGGGGACCACCAGCGGGTGAAGGCCGTACTCGAGGCAACCGGCCTGGGGGGGAGGGGACGCGGGGGGGCCGTTCGGTTGAGCGGCGGCGAGAAGCGGCGCCTTGCCGTCGCACGGGCGCTCTACAAGGATGCCGGGGTCATCTTCGCTGATGAGCCGACGGCGTCGCTCGACGACGAGAACCGTGCGCGAGTCATCGACCTGCTCGTGTCCCTGGCACGGGAAGGGCGCGTCGTGGTGGTGGCAACCCACGATGCGGACATGGCGCATGCGTCGGATTCCCAATATATGCTCACACGGGGGTAATGCCTCCGAGGCCGCAAGAGGAGCACCACGATGAACCCGACCGAGGGAGGGGATGCTGTTGACACAGCGTAGGAGACGGCTCTCGGCCGCCTTGCTAGCGGTTGCATCGGCTGGCGCGCTACTCATGGTGCTGGTCGGGGGAATGGGCGTCTTCGCCAATGTGATTCCGTTGCCCTTCAAACAGGACGTTGCCCGCCCTCCATGCGAAAAGCTTCCGGATCAATCATCGGTGGCTCAGGCATTGGCCGCCCACGGAGACCTTGTGGCCCGCCTCGAAAGGATTGGATCCGGTGTCAAGGTCGAGGTTGCGACCCCGTGTAAAGGTCAGCCCGACAGGGCCTTGATCAGGATCTCGTACGCCACGAAGGCCGAGCGGGCTGGTATTGACCAGGTTCTTGCCCGAGAGTGGTTCGGCGTCCCGGTGGAGGTTGTAAGAAACTAAGTGCAGTGGGCGGGTCAACGCCTCCTCGGTATGGTGAGACTCTCCCACCGCCGGCCGGCCCTGGCCTTGGCGAGGTACACGATCTGACCCACGTGATAGGAGTAATGAAACATCTGCCGCTCGATGGCGTCGATGACGGTGTGCGGCTCGCCCCGGATGTACACCGTCCGGAGCAGGTCGGCGGGCGTCAGCGAGGCCAGTGCCGCGAAGAGCGCCTGCCAGCCCCTCTCCCAGCGCTCCATCAGTACCTGCCGGGGGAGCCGCTCTTCCACGAACTCCGCATCGCGATCGCGGTTGGGCTTCTCGCCGTCGGTCGTCAAGAAGTCCGTCCAGCGAGACACCATGTTGCCGCTCAGGTGCTTGATAATCACCGTAATGCTGTTGGATTCGCCGTCGGGGGACCAGGTGAGGGCGTCGTCGTCGACCTGCGCCAGAGCCCGTTCGGCCAGATCTTTCATGTAGCGGAAGCGGCTTTTCACCGCCTCGAGGTAAACGGCACCGACCCGCCCACCGTCAGGGTGCTGGCTCACGGGCCCTCCCTCCCTGCGCTGTGATGGGGCCTGTTCCCCGCCGGATGATGGTTGGGATGCAAGCCAGTGAGAGACTTGCACAAAGGTCCAGGCCGTTCCTGCTGGCTGCGATACCAGCGGTCCCCTTGACGGAACCAATGGGAGAATGCACGGGGGGTTGAATTGTCATACAATATTGAAAACACATCGTTGCAGAAGTGGCTATCCTCTCAGTGAGCGCGAGTTATCTTCATTGGAGGGATAGCGGTGTGGTAAGTTTCGACGTTCATGCGGTCGTCGTTCAATTCGTCGCGGGTATCGGCGCCATCATTGCGACGGTTGTTACGTCTGTCCTTGGACTTGTTCGCCGGCGTCCGACCTGGTTATATGTTGCTGCTTTATGCATTATTGGCCCTTCGTTATTTATTGCAGGACTATCCGGTACCCTCGTCGTTTTAGGAGTTTTAGCTCCTGTTCTGTGTATCGCATCTGGTATAATGCTAACGTATGGTAGAACTACGGTGGCAGGCATCCTGATGATACCAGTTTACTTTATGTTGTTCCTGCTCTTATTGATGTACGTGATGGCGGCGGGATCCTAATACAGCATGCAACGTCCATGGGCAACCGGAGGCGATTCGGCCGGCTGGCAAGAAGGACGCGCAAGGGGGTGACAAGGCTGTGAGCGACCGGACGCTGAAACTCTTGCTGCTCCACATCCCTCCGGTGCTAGCAATCTTGGCCGCCCTCTTGGTGCGCATGTACAATGCACCGGAGGTCTTCGGGTGGGTCATCAAAGGTGGACTGCTAGGCTACACGCCCTTTTACTCCCTCACCATCCGTCGCCTCCTGTGAAGGAACGTAGCGCCACCTGGCGGTGCGCACGGTGCTGGGGGAGCGGGGCGATGCGTAAACCAGTATGGCCTGTACGGATTTCGTATCCCGAAGCTCTTCAACTCCGACATCTACACCGGGAGGGTCTGCCGACGGTCTCGTCCCTCGACATAGCCATCCCCTTAAGAG
>QGUQ01000326.1 GCA_003242195.1 Bacillota bacterium
AAAAGCGGCAGGAGAGGGGCAACGGTCGCGGAAAGCCCGGCCATGGCCGCAGAGGCCACCGTAAAGCCCGCCGCGATGTTCGGCAGGAAGCCGACCAACATGAGGAGCGGGCCGCCGATGAGCAACAGGACCGCCACTAGGGCCGAAAACACAGCCACACTCTGCTTTACAGGTTCAGGCAGATTGTTGAAACTATCTACCAGTTTCTGCACAAAACCCGTAAGTTCCTTTACAAAGGGTAACAACGACTCTCCAATTGATAGCGCCATGCCCTCTATCCCACTTTTAAGGATGGTCAACTGACCACTCAAATTGTTCAGTTGTTCTTCGGCTATACGTTCCGCAGTACCACCGGCGTTCTCAAGTTCTGCTGTAAACTTCGCCAGCGTCTCTGGTCCAGCATCCAGAAGCGCAAGTAATGCAGCGGAAGCCTCGGTACCGGCGATGGTGGACGCTATCGCCGCCTTCTGCGCTTCTCCCATCCCCTCCATTCCTTTTTTGAGATCAGCAAGTATGTCTTTCAAAGGTCTCATCTTACCAGAAGAATCTGTAACACGTACGCCCAACTGTTCTAACGCCTTCGCCGCCTCTTTTGGCGGATCGGCAAGACGCAAAAGGATGGCACGTAAAGCAGTACCAGCCTGGCTGGCTTGGATACCAGCATTGCCGAGTATCCCAGCCGCCGCCGTAACCTCTTCTAGCGACAACCCAACGGCATTGGCAACTGGGGCCACATACTTCATCGTCTCGCCTAGCATTTCCAAACTGGTGTTGGAAGACGTGAACGCCTTCGTCAGCACGTCCGCCACCCTGGCTGTTTCGCTTGCAGCTAAACCAAATCCGGACAGGATATTGGAAACAATATCAGCCGTGCGGCCTAGGTCGGTCTGCCCCGCCGCGGCAGCAGCGAGAAGCCCAGGCATGGCGGCGATAATTTCGTTTGTGTTGTATCCTGCCATTGCCAAAAACTGCATTCCTTCAGCCGCCTGTGAGGCAGAAAATGCGGTTGTTGCGCCAAGGCGCTTGGCTGTTTCGGTCAGTTTTTTTAGTTCTTCATCTGATGCACCTGACAGGGCCTTTACCCTTGACATGGCGGACTCAAAACTAGCCGTTGTTTTTACAGCCGCGCCCAACGCCCCGGCTATACCAATACCGACACCGGTCATCGCCGCACCGACCTGGGTAAACGTATCGGACACGTTCTGCATTCGTTTTTTGGCCTTGGCTGCCGCCTCTTGCCCCATGTTCTCGATGACAGCGGCAGCCGTCCGCAACTGCGCCTTGGCATGGGCGATGTCGCCCTTCAGTTTTTCCAGACTTAGCCGAAACTCGGCATACACGCTACCCAGGTTTTCCGCCATCGTCCATCATCTCCTAAAGCAACAAGCGTGCGTCCACCATCGGTTTTTTGCCTTGCTCCAAGTAGGAGAGATAGACCGCCGCCGCCACGTCCAGGCAATAGGCCGCATAGCCCGAAAGACCGGGCAAAAAAGACGACGGCCGCTGCCCGAAGGCTTTGGCCGTCATCACTAACTCAATCATCGCTTCACTGTTCTCCACGAAAGGACTCCAGTTGTTGCACCTCTTTCGTCACGTACCGGAAAATGGCCAGCTTTTGCATGAGTGTCAGCGGCAGAATCGCCTGAATGTCCTCGTACTTCGGTTCCACCAACGCCTCCTTGACGATGGCGTCCAGGGCCGGAATCAGCTTCTCCATCTCCAGGTCAAACTCGTCGGCTTTGAGGCGTTTCGGGGCTTCACCCTCGAACACTTCCTGCGCCTTCACCTTGAGACTGTTGGGAATGATCCCAGCCCGGAGAACAATTGGTGTGATGTCGATTTTGCGCGCACGCACCTTGATGGTCCCCCGACCGTCCCAGTCGGGAATCTCAATCACTTCACCGCGTGCGCGCTCGCGGATTTGCTCAAGGGTAATCACGCCGTCACTCATGGTTTATCCTCCTCCTGGTTTTTGCGTTCCCATCACTCGAGTTCAGGCGGCAATTGGTCCACGAATTCCTTGCGCACGTAGGACTCACCCGTCGCCGGGTTTTCCCGCGCGCGGATTTCAAACTCTGGCGTGCCCCATTCTTGATCCTGGTGCTCAATGGACGGGGCATAGCCGATGCAGTACGGGAACGTGTACTTGAGGAAACCATCCACACCGCCAGACTTGTTGTAGTTGGCGATGTAGACCTCCAGTTGGAACGGCATCCGCTGGCCTTGCTCCTCGATGGTCGGGGCCACCCAGCCAATGACCCGCTCGTCGCCCCCTTCGGCGGCGATAATGAGTTGCCCGCCGCCGATGATTTGCGCCACTTGAGCGTCGAAACGGGCGTCTGTAAAGGTGAGGTTTGCACCCACCACCACGCTGTGTTCCTCGAAGCGAGCCAGCACCCGGTCGCCGCCGCGCAGCTCACCCGATTCGCCTTCCACCGTCTCCAATTCCACAGAAACGCTTTGCGCTGTTTTTACAGCATGCCTGGTCGGGTTCGTCGGCATGGAACCGTCCGGGTTCAAGGGCGTCAGAATCAGCCCCCGGCAACCTTTGAGGTAACCCGTCTTAACTTGCGGAAGCGTCGCCATGGTCCATTACCCCCTTTCAAAGAGTGCAGCCGCCCGAAAGCGAATCAGGCGACCAATCAGTTGTCGGTCTTCCTCCACGAAGTCATTCATCCCCGGCACCCAGTAGAGGTCGTATTCCTCCCCCGTCTCCAGGTCCATCACCGTCTTGCCGTGCAGGACCTCGATGACGTTTTTAGCCAGGGTGTCCAGGGTCAGAAACGACCCGGACATGGTCTCATAGAGTCGCACCTCGATGAGGTGTTCGCCCGCGAAGGAGATGCGCAAGCTCGCGCCGCCATCCATCAGCTTGACCGTGGCGTAGGGGCGCGGGGTGTTGGCTGGGGCGAGAAATGCCTGGTAGACGCGGCCACCCAGGGCAGGGACCTGCTGTC
>QGUQ01000327.1 GCA_003242195.1 Bacillota bacterium
GGCCTACCAGATGCCAGACCCGCGCGCCGGCCAGGAACGCCATCAGCACGCTGGCGCCGCCGATGGCCAGCGTGGTCCCCAGGTCGGGCTGCAACATGATCAGTACGGATACGGCGCCCAGGACGACGAGCCACGGCCCGAGCCCGCGCCGGAAGTCATGGACCACGTGCCTGCGCTCGGTAAAGTACCGGGCGAAATAGATCACCAGCGCAAACTTGGTCCATTCCGAGGGCTGGAAGCTGAAGAAGCCGAAGTCGATCCAGCGCTCGGCCCCGCCCCGGGCCGCGCCCACCAGGAGGACCACCACCAGCAGGAACAGGGCCGAGTAGAGGGCGGCCCGCGCCGCGCGCCACCAGTAGGCGTATTCGATGTGGGAGAAAACCCACATGACGGGCACGCCCAGCACCGCCCAGAGGAGCTGGCGCTTGAAGAAGTAGAGGGGATCGCCCACGTCGTCCAGGGACTTGGCGAAGCTGGCACTGTAGACCATGGCGATCCCCACCGCCAGCAGGACGATGGTGACCATGAAGAGGGTGCGGTCCATCTCCTTGGGCCTGCGGAATCCGGCACCCTTCAACCGGGGAACCCCCCCAGGGCCAGGAAGCCCACCAGGGCAAAGCCCATGGCCGCCGCCCAAAACCGGTAGACTACCTGCGGCTCGCTCCAGCCGCTCAGCTCGAAATGGTGGTGCAGGGGGCTCATTCGCAGGACGCGGTGCCCGGTGAGGCGGAAGCTGGCCACCTGCACGATCACCGACAGCGTTTCCAGCACGAAGAGCATCCCCGCCAGGGGCAGCACCAGTTCGGTGCCCGTGAGCACCGCCAGGCCACCCAGGGCGGCCCCCAGCGCCAGCGACCCCGTGTCCCCCATGAACACCCGGGCCGGGTGCAGGTTGAACCAGAGGAAGCCGGCGAGGGCCGCCACCAACGATACGATGAACAGCGCGAGGTCATACCTACCCATGAGGGTGGCGGCGTAGAAGAACACGGGCAGGGCGATGATGGTCGCCCCGGCGGCCAGCCCGTCCAGGCCGTCGGTCATGTTGACGGCGTTGGAACTGGCCACGATGGCCAGCACCGCCAGGGGATAGTACCACGGCCCCAGGTCCCACCAGCCTCCGCCGAAGGGCACCCAGACCGCCGTCCCCCGCCCCAACCAGGTCTCGGCCAGGTATACCATCAGCGCCGCCGCCGTGAACTGTCCGACAAGCTTCGCCCGCGCCCGCAACCCCAGCGGACGCCGCATGGCCACCTTGAGGTAGTCGTCGGCAAAGCCCAGCAGGCCGTAGGCCAGCGTGATGCCCGCTGCCAGCGCCAGGTGCCGGGTGGGCGGAGCCAACCAGGCGGTCACCAGCAGCGCCGGCACCAGGAACAGGATCCCGCCCATGGTGGGTGTTCCCGCCTTGACCCGGTGGCGCGCGGGTCCGTCCTCGCGCACGGCCTGCCCGACCCGCAGACGCTGCAGCAAGGGAATGACCACCGGCCCCAGAAGCAGGGCGAGACCGCCGGCCAGGACCGACGCCAGCGCCAGGCTCGCCAGCTCCGATTGCGGCCACCCATCCAACGACATCCGACCAGACCCTCGTTTCCCACCCCGGATTGGCGACGGCCGATGCGCTTCAGGCGCGCGCAGCCAGGGCTTCCACCACGCGTTCCATCTCCATGCCCCGCGAACCCTTGACCAGGATGGCATCACCCGGTTGCAGCCACCGGTTCAGATCGGCAACCAGGGCCGCCTTGTCCGGGTACGCCGCCGCCCGCGCCGCATCGCCGCCGGCCTCCCGCCACCCCTCCAGCACGGACGGTGCCCACTGCCCCACGGCCAGGAGCACGTCCGCCGTGCGGGCCGCGTGCCGCCCTACCCGGCGGTGCCCCTCTTCGGCCAAGGCCCCCAGCTCGAACATGTCACCGAGGATGGCCACCGCCCGTCCCCGCCCGGCCACTTCCCGCAGGGTGGTCAGGGCCGCCACGGTGGACGTGGGGGAAGCGTTGTAGCAGTCGATGTACACCGTCCAGGAGCCGATCCGGCGGACCTCGTTGCGCATCGCCGCCGGTCGCACCCCGGCCAGGCCCGCGGCGATCTCCTCCAGCGGCACCCCCAGGGCCACCCCCGTCGCCGCCGCCGCCAGGGCGCAGGTCACGGCGGCCGGCCCCGGGATCGCCAGGCGAACGGGCACCTCGCGACCGCCGTACTGGAGGAGGAACCGGCTGCCCGCCGGCCCTAGGCTCTCCACCGCGTGCGCCCGCACGTCGGCCTCCCCGCGGCCGAAGGTGAGGACGCGAGCGGAAGTGCGCTGGCGCATGGCCAAGACCCGGGGATCGTCGGCGTTGAGCACGGCCACCCCGTCGGGCGGCAGCGCCTCCACCAGCTCCCCCTTGGCCGCTGCCACCCGCTCCAGGCTCCCTAAAAACTCCAGGTGGGACTCCGCCACAACGGTCACGACGCCGACTTGCGGCTCGGCGATGGACGCCAGGCGGGCGATCTCTCCCGGTCCCCGCATCGCCATCTCCAGCACCGCCGCCTCGTGCCCCGGTTCCAGCCCCAGCAACGTCAGCGGCAGGCCGATCTCCGTGTTGTAGTTACCCTCGGACTTCAGGACGCGAAAGCGCCGCCCCAGGACAGCGGCGGCCATCTCCTTGGTGGTGGTCTTGCCCAGGCTGCCGGTGATGCCCACTACCGCCAGGTCCGGCCTCTGCCGCCGCAGCCAGCGGGCCAGGTCGGCCAACGCGACGACGGTGTCGGGCACCCGGATCAGCGCTCCGCCCGGCGCCTCCACCTCCCGATGAACCACGGCCGCCCGGGCGCCGGCCGCAAGGGCGGCCGCCACGAAGGCGTGTCCATCCGCCCGCCGCCCGGGCAGGGCGAAGAAGAGGTCCCCCGCCCGCACCCGGCGGCTGTCCACGGTGGCCCCGGTGACCACGGTGCCGGGATCGCCGGCCACCACTTGGCCGCCGAC
>QGUQ01000328.1 GCA_003242195.1 Bacillota bacterium
TCGTGAGCGCGGCGGCCGGAGACGTGCCCATCGACCGCCCCCTGGAACGCCTCTTCGTCGCGCCGGGGCAGGCCGACACGGGCCCGGGCCCGGGGGAGGCGGGCACCATGGCCGCACCCGCGGGCGAGCCAGGCGCCGGTGCGGGCAACCCGAAGGAAGGCCCGCGGAACATGGCGGCCGACGACCCGGTTCTGGATTACTTCCAGGACCAGGTGAACCAGGGGCGGATGCAATGGCTGACCGACCCGGTGGAGGCTGCGCGGTACCTGGCCACCACCTACGGCTTCTATGGCTGGGACGAGTTCGTCCTCCTGCACCGGGCCGAGCGTGGGGAGGGG
This sequence comes from Bacillota bacterium, assembly GCA_003242195.1. Classification (GTDB taxonomy): domain Bacteria; phylum Bacillota; class Sulfobacillia; order Thermaerobacterales; family Thermaerobacteraceae; genus ZC4RG37. The sequence goes on from QGUQ01000328.1 coordinate 339, forward strand.
ACCGGCGGCCGGGGAGAGGCCCTGGTTCGGGTCCGCCACGGCGAAACCTATTACACCCTGCGCATGGTCCAGCCGCGCCTCCAGGGCGAGAAGGGCATCTGGGTCGTGTACGAGGTCCGCTCCCGCGCCGTCGTCACGGGGCGCCAGCCCGTGGACGAGGCACTGGCCCGTGCCTGGCAGGAGGAAGCGGACGACGGGAACAACCTGTGGCGCTTGGATCCCGTCGACACCGTGCGCCGCAACGGCGCCTTCTACGGCTTCGACCGCTACAGCGACGAGTTCTCCCTCCTGGAGGCGGACCGCGGCGCGGGCCGGGCGGTGGTGCGGGTCAAGCATGATGGGCGCACCTACGACGTGCGCCTGACCCAGCCGGTACGCCGCGGCCAGCGGGGCGTCTGGTGGATCGAGTTCATCGCGCCGGTCGCCGATGCGGAGCAGCCCTGAATCCCTCCGGTTCGTCACCGAGTTCCTCCGGATGGCTCGCCCTTCCTGGCAGGAGGAACGAGTCCCTCCACGTCGAAAGGCCGGATAGAGCTACCAATTTACGACGTAACGTACAAAAAACCGACAAAGGAATCCATTCGCTCCACCCCGCCGACAAAGGCAAACCCGGCGAAAGCCGGGGGCGCAAAGCCATGGGTCTAAAGGTGGGCCGGTGCCCGCCCATGACCGCCAGGCTGCCGAAGGGGGTCCAGCGGCGGCCACTTTCGCCTGCGGGGGAAAGTGGCCTTTTTTCTCAGAGGCCTTTGCCACGTTGCCGGAGGTGACGGCGGGTGGCCCGCACGCTCGACGCCGCGGCGATCCGGCCCGGCGCTGTCCTGGACCAGCCCGTCTACGATGAGGCGGGCCAACTGCTGCTGGAGTCCGGTACCGTGCTCACGGAGGCGCACCTGCGCCAGCTGCAGCGCCTCGGGTACCGCGCCCTCGCCGTGCGCGATGCCGGTGAGGAGCCGTCCCGCGGGATCGTCGACGACCGCGTGCATGCCCTCGCCCGCCGCGTCGTCCGCGACATCTTCGAGGCCCAGCGGGCCGGGAAGAAGTGGGAGCTGGGGCCCGTCCGCGAGGTCGTCCACGCGCTGATCGACGGCATCGACCCGCGCCCCGCGGGACGGGTGCGCATCTGCGACTCGCGCACCCCCGCCGAATACCTGGTCGCCCACAACGTGCAAGTGTGCGTGCTGGCGCTGCTGGTCGCGAAGCTGATGGGCCTGTCCGAGCGGCAGCAGGTGGAGATCGGCGTGGGGACCATCCTCCACGACATCGGCAAGATCTTCATCGATGAGGCGATCCTCAACAAGCCCGGGCCGCTGACGGAGGAAGAGTGGGAGTACATCCGCCGCCATCCCGTGGACGGGTTCGAGATCCTGCGCCGGGTGCCCGGATGCAGCTTCCTCTCCGCCCAAATCGCCTACCAGCACCACGAGCGGCTGGACGGCAGCGGCTACCCGCGCCGCCTCAAGGGGCCGAACATCCACCTTCACGCTCGTATCTGCGCCGTCGTCGACGTCTTCGACGCCCTGACCTCCGACCGTCCCTACCGCAGCGCCCTGCCGGTGGCGGGGGCCATGACGGTCTTGCGGGAGCAGAGCGGCACCAAGTTGGATGCCACCGTCGTGGGCGTGATGGATCGCTGGTTGCGGGCGGCGGCTCCCCATGTCTTCGCCGAAGAGCAACAAGCCCGCCTCGCCGGGAGCCCGGGATCCGGCGAGGCGGGCCGTGGAAGCGCTCTCGGCGACGGGTTGTCGCCACGGGGATGAACGGATCGAAGAATGTTCAGGGCATAAGCATGAGAAGGAATCTAAGGACATGAGAACGGCTGCACGGATCAGCTGGACTTGTTCCTGGCCGCCAGCTTGCCGCCCGCGAAACCCACCACCCAGGTCAGCACCGCCGCGACCAGGATGGCAGCGACCATGTTGGCGCCGTCCAGCGTCCAGCCCCAGTTCCCCGGGATGAGGGCCCCCAGGACGCCGCCGATGGCACCGGACGCTAGCGCCCCGGCCAGGCCACCCGGGAACTGGCGGCCGGGAACGGCATACTGGCCGATGAGACCGCCAAGGATCAGACCGGCAACGATGGCACCAACCCAACCGAGCACGCCCATCATCCCACATCCCTCCTTCCCGCGATGCGTCGACCCCGCGGGGCCGTGCCCCGCGACGGCTCACCATGGACGACTCGCGGTCCGGAAGGCGGCGGGCAACCCCGGGCGCTGCCCGGCTCGCGCTTCCGATTTCAACGTATGGGGGGTTGGTCAGGAAAGGTCAAAGCGGGGCGGAGGAAGGGATGGTAGGGGCGATCACACGCGCTGGGGATTATGCCACGATATCTCTTCCGTTCTAATTCGCACGCGTCAGAGCACGACTTTTCTTCGTCATTCTCGCCCGCGGCCTTCACGCCCGGGACAGGCCGCCCGGGGCACGGGCGGACTCCGGGACAAAGGTCACCGCCGGGTGTTGGCTACCCGGCGGTGACGAGCAAAGGCGGCGCCCTTCCCGCGGGGCACGCGGGCCGGGGGCTGGCTGGCACGAGCTGCGGCGGTGAAACCGCCGCGGTCTTCCACACGTCGCTCCCCGGTGCACGCTTACCCGTGGCGCACGGTTACCTGCGG
>QGUQ01000329.1 GCA_003242195.1 Bacillota bacterium
TCGCGCAGTTGTGACAGGGCTTCATCGACGCTCAGGCGCCCCAGCCGTACCTGCTCGAGGATCTGCTTGCGGCGCCCGCGGGGGCCGGGCTCGCCCGTTTCCACCGGCCCGCCCAGCGCCTCGATGACCTCATCCAGCTTCTTCCGGACGGTCGGGTAAGACACGCCGAGTAGCCGCTCCATCTCCCGCAGGTTGCCCGCCGCCCGGAGGAAGAGCAAGGCGAAGCGGCGCTTGTCGGGATCGAGCCGGTCGAAGGGGCTGAGCTCGTAGTGGGACCGGATCTGGGTGTCGCACTGGTGGCAGACCACCTCGCGGATCTCCAGCGGGCCGCCACAATTGGGGCAGTGGGCCGGTACTTCCCTTGGCATGACGCCCACCTCCTCCAGACGATCGCTGGCGCGTCCTCACACGCGCATTCACCCATGGACCGGCGTGGCCGTGGGGCTGCCATTCCCGGCCTCTACGATGCCGCCTGCCTGCCGGGCCCGCTCGACGATATCCCGCAACTCCGGTGCTCGCACCCAGGCGACGGCCAGGACCGCCACCACGGAGAGGCCCGCTCCCGCGAAGACGTAAGGCAACGGGAAGCGGTCGGCCAGGGCACCGCCGGCCAACTGGCCCAGAGGCTGGAGAACCATGGCGAAGGTGAACAGCAGCCCGAATACCCGGCCCCGGAGCTCCGCAGGGATCATCCACTGCAAGGCGGTCAGCGCCAGGGTGTTGACCAGGGCGTTGGCCGCCCCGACCAGGAACAGCAGGCCACAGTTCACCGCCAGGGTCGGAAACCAGCCCAGCGCACCCATCAAACCCGCCTCGGCCAGCAACAGCCCCATAAAGAGGGGTGTGCTGGCGGGAATCGACCGCCATCCGGCCAGGGCGCCCGCGGCCAGGCCGCCCGCCGCCATGGCAGCCTGGAGCCAGCCGAGCCCCTGGGGTCCGGCCTGCAGGACATCCCGTCCCAGCACCGGGATCAGGACGAAGGCGGCGCCGAAGGTCAGGTTCAGGAAACTGACCAGGATGAAGAAGGCTGCCAGGTCCTGCCGGCCGAACACCACCCGCAATCCCGACAGCACCTCCTCCCGGAAACTCGACCGGGTGGGAGTGACTCCGGCGGCGACGGGCGTACCCGCCGCCGGCCGGGCGGGACGGGACCAGCCCAGGGCGCCAGCCAGCAGGACGGCCACAGCGGATAGCAAGTAGGACACGGCGTCCGCCACCGCAGCCCAGCCAGCATGCCGGGCGGCCAGCATACCGCCCAGGGCGGGACCAGCGATCCGTCCCACGTTCTCGCCGGCGGCCACCAGCGCGTTGGCAGCCGTCAACTGGGCGGTGGGGATGAGTTCGGGCCAGATGGCCGTGCTCAGGGGCATGAACAGGGCCATGGCGGCGGCGTCCAGGGCCAGGAGGGTGAAGACCAGGGGGATGGTCGCCCGGCCGCTGAACAGGGCGGCGGCCAGGGCTGCCATGAGGACGCCCCGCGCCAGCTCGAGGGCCAGAAACAGGCGCCCCCGGTGCAGCCGGTCCACCCAGACACCGGCGGGCAGGGAAACGGCGGCCACCACCACGGTGAAGAGGGCGCCCAGCGCTGCCATGGCCTGGGCGGAACCGGTGACGTCCAGCACCCACCATTGCATGGCCATCATGCTGGCCATGCCGCCCGTCACGGAGACGATGCGGGCGAGCCACAGGACGACGAAGGGCCGGTGTCGCCAGATGCTGGGGGTACCGCGGCCTCGCCGCTCGTGGCCGTTGCCGGGCGCGGCCTGACCCGTACCGGCCCCGGCCGGGTTCCCGGCCGAAGAGGAGAGGGTGGTGCCCTCGCAGCGCGGAAGGTCACTAGGGAGATCGTTCATGGCGGTTGCGTCGCTCCTTCCATCGATGCCCGGGACCCCGCAGGCCGGGTCACGTCCTGAGGATTAATGTGAATCCACAATTAAACATTGTCAAGGTAAAGATCAAAAAAGTTAATTAGTGTGGCATGGCCGTGGGGATGTCGCGTGCTCGAGGAGCGACCAAGGGGGCAGGCGAAGGCGGCGGATAACGCTAAAAGGAAGGGCGCTCTTGGCGGTCCGAAGCGCCCGCCCGTTGGGCCAGGTGGCGGACGGACGAGGGAGGAGCAGGGGAGGATGTGGCGTAGGGAAGGGGCGGGCCAGGGCCGAAGTTGTTCTGGCAACAACTGGCGGTCGGTAGGCATGGGGCGCCCCCTGGCCCGCCGGCGCCGCCCGGCCGGGGTGAGGGTATCCCGGGGAGGTGCCGCCGGCTGACCGGCCGCCCGCCATCGCCGTGGGGAGGGGTCGAGCATGCGGGTGGTGGTGACGGGCGGGACGGGGTTGATCGGTACCGCCCTCTGCCGGCGCCTGGTGGCAGACGGCCATGACGTGGTGGTGCTGACGCGGCGGGCGCAGGCCGCCGTGCCGGCCGGGGTGGCGGTGGTGCCCTGGACGGCGCAACCCACGCCTACCGGCACGCACGGCGAGCCGGCCAGGGAGCGCCCGGCCTGGTGGGAGGCCGTCGACGGGGCCGACGTGGCGGTCAACCTGGCCGGCGAGTCCATCGCCGCCCGGCGCTGGAGCGCGGCCCAGAAGGAACGCATCCTGCAGAGCCGCCTGCGAGCCACCCGCGCTCTGGTCCAGGCGATGGAGGCCGCCCAGCGCCCGCCGCGGTTGCTGCTCAGCGGTTCGGCGGTAGGGTACTACGGCCCGCGTGGCGACGAGGTGGTGACGGAAACCGGCCGCCCGGGTACGGACTTCCTCAGCCGGGTCTGCGTGGCCTGGGAAGAGGAGGCACGGCGGGCGGAGGCCGCTGGGGTGAGAGTGGCCCTCCTGCGCACGGGTGTGGTGTTGGCCCGGGAGGGCGGCGCGCTGCCGCGGCTGGTGTTGCCCTTCCGATTCTTGGCCGGGGGGCCGCTGGGTTCCGGCCGCCAGTGGGTGCCCTGGATCCACC
>QGUQ01000330.1 GCA_003242195.1 Bacillota bacterium
CCCGCATGTGGGACGAGAAGGTACTCAGGCTCTGCTCGATGCTCTGCTCGTCCCCCACGTCGCAGAAGATCTGCGGGAAGACGCCCAGCTGGCTGCCGGGCGCGGCGGGGACGTGCAGGCCGGCCTGATGCATCAGCGCCAGCAGCCCGACGGTCTTCAGGGTCACTGTCTTGCCGCCTGTGTTGGGCCCGGTGATCACCAGGGTGTCAAACCCCTCCCCGTCGCCAAGCCACACGTCGATGGGAACGGCTCGGGGGCCCAGCAGGGGGTGGCGAGCCCGGCGCAGGCGTACCCGGGGACGATCCACCGTCTCGGGACGCTCCGCCCGCATGGCCAGGGCCAGCCGCCCGCGAGCGATGATGGCATCCAGGTCCGCCAGCTCGTCCAGCGTGGCGCCGATCTCCCCGGCCACGGCGGCGACCCGCTCCGTCAGCGCGGCCAGGATGCGCTCGATCTCCTCCTGCTCTTCCGCCTCCACGGCCCGCAGCCGGTTGCCCAGCTCGACGACAGGCATCGGCTCGACGAACAGCGTGGCACCGCTGGCCGACTGGTCGTGCACCACGCCGGGGATGACGTGGCGCGCCTCCGCCTTCACGGGCAAGACGAAGCGGTCTCGCCGCTGGGTGATGATGGGCTCCCGCAGCGCCGCGGCCCACCGGGGTGAGCGAATCATGTCCTCCAGGCGCTGGCGGATGGCCGCCTCCAGGTCGGCCTTCTGGCGGCGCAGGGCGGCCAGTCGCGGGCTGGCCTCGTCGCGGACCCGCCCGTCCTCGGTGATGGTGGTTGCCACCGCTTCCTCGATTTCGGGCTGGGGCGTGAGCCGTGACGCCCGCGCGGCCAGGAGCGGGCAGGAGGACTCCCGCTGCAGGAGGAAGCCCCGCAGGCGCCGGGCGCCGCGCAACGTGGAAGCCACCTGGAGCAACTCCTCGGGGGACAGCACGCCCCCCTTGGTGGCCCGCTGCAGCGGTCGCCGGATGTCCGCCAGGCCGGCGAGGGGCACCTCCCCACCCCCCTCCAGCAGGCGTGCTGCTTCCTCCGTCTCCGCCTGGCGGCGCCGCACGGCCTCGGGGTCGGTCAGCGGCCGCAGACCGCGGCAGCGCTCGGCTCCCAAAGAAAAACTGGCCTGCGCGGCCAGGAGCTCGATGATCTTGGGGAATTCCAGGCGTTCCAGGCTGCGTTCGTCCATGTCCGGATCCTTCCCGGCCCCGGGTGCGGGGCCTGTTGTACGCTCTGCCGTTGTGTATCTTAGCACGGACGCGACGCCGGCGCGCCCTGCAACCGGCCGGGGCACCGCCACTGGCAGGATCATCGCCCGGGCGGGGGGCTATCGCCGCTCTTCCCCACGCTCCCAGGCCCGCGGCGAGCCCGCTCCCCCTTGGGCAGCCGCAGCCAGGCCTCCAGGTCGGGAAGATCCAGAGCGTTCAGGATGTGAGCCGGTTCGAGCCAGGCGCGGCGGGCCACCGTCACCCCCAAGACCACCTGGGCGAGCTGGCCCGGCGCATGGGCGTCGGTGTCGATGCACAGCATGACGCCGCGCTCCGCCGCCTTGCGGGCCGCCTCCTCGCCCAGGTCCAGGCGCTCGGGCGAGGCGTTGATCTCCAGGACCGTCCCGCTGCGGGAGGCGGCCTCGATCACGGCGTCCAGGTCCACCTCGTACGCGTCCCGGATGCCCAGGCGGCGTCCGGTGGGGTGGCCGATGACGTCCACGTGGGGGTTCTCCATCGCCGCCAGGAGCCGCTCGGTCATCGCCGCCCGGTCGAGGCGCAGGTGGCTGTGGACCGACGCCACGACGATGTCTAGCTCGGCCAGGATCTCGTCCGGATAATCCAGTCCCCCGTCCTTGAGGATGTCCACCTCCGCGCCCCGCAGGATGCGAAAGGGAATCCCTGCTTCGGCATAGTGGCGGTTCAGCTCCTCGATCTCCCGCCACTGGGCGCGCAGGTCCTCGATCTCCAGGCCGTGGGCCACCCGCAGCGACCGGCTGTGATCGCAGATGGCCAGGTAGCGGTAGCCCCGTGCCCGCGCCGCCTCCGCCATCTCGCGGATGGAGGCCGCGCCGTCGCTCCACCGGCTGTGGACGTGGAGATCTCCCCGCAGGTCGGCGGTTTCCACCAGCCGCGGCAGCCGTCCCCGCTCCGCCGCCTCGATCTCGCCCCGATCCTCCCGCAGTTCCGGCGGGATGTATCCGAGCCCCAGGTGCCGGTAGAGGGCTGCCTCGTCGGGGACGGGTAGGAACTCCTCCGCCCCTCCGTCGGCAGACCGGCGGTAGATGCCCCGCTCGTCCACCTCCAGGCCCAGCTGGCGGGCCCGCTGGCGCAGCCGGGCGATATGGGCGGCCGAACCGGTGGCATGGTGCAAGGCCGGAACGAAGGCATCGGGCGGCACGATGCGGAGCTCGACCCGCAAGCCCCCCTCCACCCGGACGCTCACCTTGGCGGGGTCCCGAGCCAGCACCTCCTCCACCGGGGGCAAGGCGGCGACGGCATCCGCCACCCCTTCGGCGTCCTCCGCGGCCGCCACCAGTTCCACGCCCGCCACCGTCTCCCGGCCCCGGCGCAGATCGCCGGCCACGGCGACCCTCTCCACGCCGGGCAGCTTCTCCAGCTCCGCCGCCAGCGCTTCCGCCACCGGCAGAGCATAGCCGAGGGGGATCCGGTCCCCCTGGCGCTCGACCTGCTCCAGCGCCTCCAGTAACTGGCGAGCCTTGCGTTCACCGAAACCCGGCAGGCGGGCGGCAGCGCCCGACTCCAGCACGCGCCGCAGATCGGCCGCCGAGGTGACGCCCAGCTCCCGGTACAGCCGGCCCAGCGTGCGGGGGCCCAGTCCCGGCACGGCGAGAAGGGCACGGACACCCTCCGGGATGCGCGCCCCCAGCTCGTCCAGCACCCGCGTGGACCCGCCCTGGAAAAATCCGCGGACTTTGCCCCCATTGCCGGACCGA
>QGUQ01000024.1 GCA_003242195.1 Bacillota bacterium
GAAGGCGGAATACGACTGCATCGCCTTCGACTTCGGCGGCCACCTGCACGCCCGCGCCAGGTTGGCCGGGGGCGAATAAGGACGGGTTTTCGACCTCCATGCACTTGGCCAAACGGCGGCATCCCTCCGAAGCCAGGGCTCGCAGGTAGCGGCGCCGCCGGGCGGCCTCGACTTCACGTCGATAGTCCTCCAGCCAACCGTCGTCGGGGTCATGGCGAATGGCCCGCGGCAGCCACAACCGGAGGAAGGCAAGCCAGTCGTCAGGGTAGCGCCCGCCCGCACGACGCGCCCAGGGCAGCCAGGCCGTCACGCCGGCCCCGAGGGCGATGGCGATGGCGGCAACGAGAAGGCGCCAGGGCCAGCTAAGGAAGGTGGCGCGAAGTGCAACGGTCGCCAGGCCCACGATTGCAATGGCCCACGGGACCCACGCCGTGGCGGGCGTCGGTTCCTGAATGGGCCCCGCAGGTCGTCCGCGCAATGCCGCTACGGTCGACGCGCCCCCCCGCCCTCCTTCCCCGTGACCGTTCGGCGCTGTTGCGCCGCGCCCCAGGAACCCCAGGCCGACGTCTTGCATCCGCTGGGCCAGGGCGGGGCCAAACAGGATGGCTACGGCAACGGCGATGGCGAGCAGATCGGCCAACGTCATACCCGCCCCTCCTTTGCTTGCAGGTCAACAAAAAAGGCCAGCCTAAGCTGGCCTTCTGCCAGAGCTAGCTTGTGTGTTCGTCAGCGCATCCGGTCAATGGTTCGCCTAACCCCCGATTCAAAGAACCGGCGCACCTCGTTCCATCTCCATTGGGCAAGCATCGCCGGCATCGGCTCCCTTTCGGCGTCTTCAAAGTAAGCCAAGCTGCGTAACAGGTGTCCCGTATTAATTCCGGGCGCCCACTGCTGTGCGTGCTGAAGCAGGTCGGAGACGCCAAGCCCTTCGTGAATGCAAATGGCGTAAAGGTCGATGAAGTCTTTCCGGCTGCCCCGTCCCGCGACGGCATTGAGTTTCAAGGCTAGGAGCGTGTCCAAGCCCGCTACCGGAATGCCGTTCAACTCGTTGCCGGGGACGAGGCGGACGCCACGTTGCCGAATAAAGGACACTTTCAGGCCGCCGAGCGTCATATGAAGCGTATTGGACGCCATATCGTCCACGGTGGCGTCGTCGAATTCGTTTTGCAACCGCGCAGCGAGGGACGCTGCGTCAAAGGCTTGCTCCGTCAAAAAGTCAAAGTCCTCCGAACGGCGGTGCCCTAGATACAGGGCCACAGCCGTTCCGCCGCACAGCATGGCCCCGGCGGGAAGGAAGGGGCGTAGCCGCTTCAAAAGGTCTTGCCCACCCGGGGGCAGAATCTCAGTGTGCATCGAACCTCTCCCCTTGGTGCCACCAACGTACCATTGCCAGAACGCCTGGATGTGTGGCGCGAGGCCCTGCTTGCCCAGGGCCACTTCTGTGACGCGGGCCCATCCGTAGTGCCGAATGCACGAAGCCAGTTCTTGCGCCGTGCCTCTTTCAAGGACGCGGGCAATGATCCAGTCGGCGTGGAACTCCCCGTCGATGGCCTCCTCGGGTACGTCCCAGAATAGGCGCGTGCTGTAGGGTACAGGGAGATTCATGTGCATCGCCGCCCGCCCGTGGATTCTCTTGTATAATGCGCCAACGACCGCAATGCGCCCACCGGATGCTCAATGAAGGTCGAACCCTTCCAGGATCCCCGCCAGTCCCAAGTCGGGCTTCGTCGGCTTGTCGGGCTCCTTTGGTTTCTCCGTAGGATCTTCGGTCCTCGGCTGTTGTTGTTCGTCTTCTGTGGGCGCTGTTTCCTCGTTCGCCTTCTCAGCTTTCTCCGAAGTCTGCGCGGTGGCCGGTTGCCAAGAGGACAGCCTCCGTTCAATCCGCCGGATGGCGTCCAGCATTTCTTGCAGAGGATCCGGCTGGCGGAGGACGCGCTGAAGCAGCCGCGCTGCCGCCGTCGACCGGGGCTCGTCGGGAAGGCACAAATCGTCCAATCGCGCAACGTCTTCCGGTGACAGCCGGATGGTCAGCTTCACGCTGTTCGTGCGCCGTCGGGGCATGGTTTCACCTCCATTCGGCCAGCGTGTGCTGGCGGTTTTCCGTTTCGGCCAGCGACGACTGGCGCTTTGGAGCCGGAAGCGCCAGCATGCGCTGGCGTTTTCCCAAGCCGCCAGCAAGAGCTGGCGGATTCAACCCGTCAGCGCCGCAGGGATCCTGTATAACGGCCAGCGTTCGCTGGCGCTTTCCCCAATCCGCCAGCATCGGCTGGCGGATTGGGGTCTACGACGACGGATAGCGGCCAGCACTTGCTGGCACTTTAGGAAAGTGCCAGCAAGTGCTGGCCTATTGGTCGGGAAAACGCCGGGAAACGGCCAGCGTTCGCCAGCCGGTTGTGCAAACGGCCAGCGCACGCTGGCCGTTTGTGGTTCGCGGTTAAGCCGCCAGCAGCAGATAGCCCCGCGCATTTCCGTATAGCGGATCCTTGGGCACCCGTACATGCGGCCAAGGGAAGTGACTCGCCAGCGCCGCCCCGGCCCCTCCCGTCACGATGATCGCCGCCAGGGTGTCCATTTCCTCACGCCAGGCGTGCTGGACGGCGTTGGCGATGGTCGCCGCCACCTGCGCCCGGGCGGCATCCACCGGCAACGGCACCTCCTGCCCCCGCAGCCACAGGCTCTGGCCGGTTTCCAGCGCCCTCTCGATCTGCGCCAGCGACACCCGCACGCCCTGGCGCGCCAGGATCTGCCCGCAGGCCGACGCCACCGACTGCCCGCCGACGTCGGCCGTGCCCCAGTGGATCGGCTGCGCCCGCCGGCGGTCGTCGTGGCGGACAATCAGGTAGTCGGTCGTTCGGTAACCGATGTCGATTACGCCGACGGGGCGGTACCGCAGGTCGGGTTCGTCTTCCATCGCGGCGGCGTAGGCCCCGACGCCCTGCGGCAGCACCTGCACTTCGGCGAAGTGATACAGCGCGTCGTTGACCTTGACGGTAACATCCTGAAGGGCTTCGCGGAGGGCCTGGCGGTCGGTGGTGTAGCTTGACAGCGGCAAGCCGACATAGAGGGACAGGCTTCCAGGCGGTGCGCTGATGGCGGCCAGGGAGGCCGCCACGAGCAACGGGTAATCTCGCCGGACGCCTTCCTCGCCCGTCTGCCAGGACGCCTGCGCCCCAGCATCCAGAGCCGCCCGACCCACCAGGTAGGGATCGCCGTTGATCCGCACGGTATCCCGCTTCCCAAGTGCATCGCCCAGTCCTTCGTCCACCGGAGCCAGGGCAGCCGGGAAGACGGCCTTCCGGTCACCGTCTGGTAGGACAGCCTTTACGTAGCCAAACCCGACATCCACGGAAGCCTTGTTCATACAACCACCTCCAACCCCTCAGATAGCAGTCATGCAGCATGATTGTCAAGGGAGGGCGCCTAGCTAACGCCCCACACTGCGTTCCATTCCCTCGATGTACTGGTCCAGGCCCTTCTCGACGCCCCTGCCGCCAATTCGTACAACCTCCGCTAACCGGGGCTGGACCTCCTCACGCCAGTACTGCACGATCTTTTGGTCAAAGCCTGGAGCCGTCAGCATCAGCCAGATCAGGACTGCCACCACGAGAACGCCGGTGGATACCGACTTCAGCGCCTTGGACGCCCAGCGGACCAGGAGAACGGAGAGCGCCAGGTGGAGAAACCACCTGGCGAAAGGGCTGATTGGGATGGGAGGTTGCATGGTGACACCTTCCTCTCGGCCCAAAACACAATAAGCGGGGCCGCCTAGCGGCGGCCCCGCTGCCGCAGGATGTCAGCTCGGAACTCCCGGCTTCCTGTACGCTCTCGCTTTTAACCCGCACACTCCTGCCCGATGGTCGGGCGGGGAGGGATGCCAGGGCGATTTCCGGTGCCCTCCCACTTGCCCTACCCGTCCGGGAATTCCGGGCAGAGGGCCGAAGAAGTCCTTGCGGTCGTTCACGTTCCGTTCACGGAATCCGTCGTTCTGTACTTCACTCGACAGGGTAAACAACGGATTCCTTGAACGGGAAGTAGAACATGCCCCCCTTTTGGTTGTTGAGGAACCAGCCGAGCGGAGGGAACAGGTTCAGCTGCGCGTACTCTACCGTGAGGTCGACGTAGCCCCCCGGGCCGCTACAGCTGGCCGTCATGTACCACGTCCCCGCTTGGGAACCCGTCGTGCCGACAGGAGCATACTTTTTGGTGGGTAGAGCCCCTTCGTTCAGGACTTTCTGGGCCAGGTTTCTCGCCGCCGTTTCCCAATTAGCGTTGCCCTTCCCGCACTCAATGGCCGCCAGCCTTCCGGCATTCCGGGCGGCGTTGGTCACCACGACCTTGCCCTGGGCGGCCAGGATGAAGCTAATGGTTCCGAACGTGAAGGCGATCAGGACCGGCAGGGTAATCGCCAGTTCGGCCAAGCTTTGCCCGCGCCGGTCAGCCGACAATCGCCGCCAGAAGGGCATAGACCTCCCTCCCCCAAGCGCCCACCACGCCCGGCATCACGGGCCACAGCAATGCCCCAATGGCCCCTGCGCCGATGGCCACTCCATAAGGCACCGTCTGTTTCGGCTGGTACGCGGATCGGAAAACTTCATGGGCGCCGTCCAGTCCCTGACCCGACAACACGGCCAAGGACGCAGAGAGCACGGGGTGGCGAAGAGTCCATAACGCTTGTACGCCTCCAGCGAGAGCCGCCAATGTGAACATGACGACAGAGAAGGGAAAGCCGCCCCACGCGCCCAGTGCCGCCCCGAATTTGACATCGCCGCCGCCCATGCCCCCCAGCGCAAAAAGGACGGCGTAGATTCCGCCTACCAAAAAGGTTCCAACCAGCGACGATAGCAGGGCATCGTGCCGGGCCGCATACAAAAGGCCGACCGCGAGGGCCGGCACGGTCAACCCGTTGGGAATGCGCCCGGTGCGGATGTCCCACGCCGCACCGGCGGCCGCCAGGGCGGCCATAACCACGACCGCCGGAAGGTCCACCGGAAACATGGCGCACAATCCCTCCTGCCGCACGTCACGGCACAGGAACGGCGGCCGTCAACCCACCCCCTCCTCCCGCGTCAACACCCTTGTTCCTGGACTGCTTTATTCATGCAGGCCAGCGCCTTGTGAACGACGCTGCCCCACCCGCCCCGCAATGCGGCGACAACCCCGATCAGTAGGAGGGCCAGCAGGGCTAAGATCATCCCGTACTCGACGATGACCTGCCCACGGTCGTCGGCCAGTAGCCGCATGGGATGCCTACGCATCATCCATCCATCTCCTTTCAAACAAACCGGGGAGGGGCACTGATTGGCCCCTCCCCAGCCCTCTTCACTTGCCGGATCAGCAACCCTGTCCCTGGGCCGCGCTGTTCATGCAGTCCGTGGCCCGGCCAAACACATTGCTCAGGCCGCCCCGCAACGCGAGCATCGCACCAATTAGCAGGACGGCGACCAAAGCCAGGATCAGGCCATACTCCACAAAGCCCTGACCCTGGTCATCGCGGAGAAGGCGAACAAAGCGGTGCAACATCGTGCGGTTCACCTCCTTCAGAAGCAGACAAACCGGGGAGGGGCATCCGATCAGCCCCTCCCCTGCGACCCCAAGTTGCTACTTCAGCAACCCTGTCCCTGCGCCGCCTTATTCATGCAGTCGGTAGCCTTGTTAAAGACGTTGCTCAGGCCGCTCCGCAACGCGACCATCGCAGTGATCAACAGGACCGCGACCAGTGCCAGGATCAGTCCATACTCTACAAAGCCCTGGCCCTGATCGTCGCGGAGAAGGCGAAGGATGCTGTGCAGCATCGTGTGGCCTACCCCCTTTCACACGAAGAAAGGACGCCTTGGCGTGGCGTCCAAACCTACTCGAAAGACCATCATCGGCTCGTTTCCGATCCTCGGCGGCCCCTTACGAGGCAGACAACAGCCCCCGCATCAGGGTGACCAGGGCCGGGTAGCCCAGAAAGAGCAGGGTAACCGGCAGAACAAAAAGCACCAGCGGGAAGATCATGGCGACACTCAGCCGCCCCGAGATCTCCCGGGCCCGCTCTCGCCGCTGGGTACGCAAGGTGCGTCCGATCTCCCGCAGCCCCTGGGCCATCGGCGTGCCTGTTTCCCGGGAGCGGATGATCTGGCTGACGACTTTCCGCACATCGGGATGCCCCAGTTGCTCTGCGGCCCATTCCAGGCCATCTTCGAGCGTCTGGCCCGCGTAGCGCGATCGGTTGGCGATCACGAGGACGGACGAAACGACGCCCGGCAGTTCCGCGCGCACGCGGTCCAGCGCCACTTCCAGCGGTACGTCGGCGGCCACGGTGTTGGCTAGGGCATCGACCCAGGTGGGCAATTCCCGGTCAATATCCCGGTGCCGGGCGCGCACCCTGGAGGTCAACCACAAATCGGGGCCCGCCCAACCGACAGCGGCACCCAGGACGGCCAGGAACACGGCCGCCAGCACCGACCCCAGCAGTGGCCCCAGGAAAAGCAGTCCCGCCAGGCCGCCCGCTGCCGTGCAGAGCAGGCGAATGGCGCCGAAGCGGTCTACGTCCATGCGCAGACCCGCCCAGACCAGACGCTGGGCGGTGTCATCCGGAGCCACACGACTTCCGTAGGGACGCAGGCGCTCAATGGCTCGCTCCAAGACGGCCTGCCAGCCCCGGCGCCGCCGGCGGACGGCGGGCTGCGGTTCCAGTACGGCGCCACCGCGCAACCTTTCCAGCGCCGTCCGCAGGGCGATACCACCCTGGCGGGCCATGACCACTAGGTAGATGGCCTGAAACAACGATAAGCCCGCCAGGAACACCAGCACGAAAACCCAAAGCACCATGGCTGCATCCCCCCATCAGCCCTCCAGCGCGCGATTGAATTGTTGCTGCATGACCATCCGGCCGAAGGCCAGCCAACCGAGCCCAACCGCAAAGAGCATTTGTCCCATCACGTTGCCGAACAACGGCTCGAAATACTGAGGATAGATAGAACGGATCAGGAAGACCAGGCCAAGGGGTAGCACGGTCAGGACGTCGGCCTGCATCCGCACGGTAGCCGTGGCGGCCTTTAACACCGCCTGCGTTTCACGTCGGTCCTTGATCAGTGCGGACAGCTCATCCAGGCTGCGGGGCAGGTTGCTGCCGGTTTCCAGGTGCAAACGCACAACGGACACGAACAGCTTCATCTCCGGCAGGTCGATCCGCTCCTGCAGTTCCGTTACCGCGTCCCTCGGCCGGGCGCCGCCGTAGGTGATCATGCGGACCACCCGCTCCAGCTCCGCCCCCAGCGGGTCGTCCAGCTCCTCCGCCGCGGCCGCCAGCGCCCGGGGCAAGTTCTCGCCGCCCCGCATGGTCTGGGCGATGGCCTGGCACAGCTGGTTCATCTGCCCCAACGCCCGTTCGGCCCGGCGGGCTTGTTGGCGCTGCAGGTACAACACCGGGGCGTAAAAACCCCCCAACGAAGCCAGCACAGCGATAAAGAGCTGGCCGGTAACGGTCAGCCCGAGCACGAAGAGCGTCACCATACCGCCCGCCAGCAGGATCATCGCTGTTTCGGGCCGCAGGTCGATGCCCGCCGCCTTCGCCCGCCGTTCAAGCCAGCGTAGCGGCGCCGGGAAGGTGGCGGGTTTGCTAGTCTCGCCGCGGTTGGCCCCCAGGAGTTCGGCGTCCGGCCCGCCTTGCAGCGACTTCAGCGACATTGCTAGCCGTTGCTCTCGCCGGCGCACAACCTCCCACACGCCCACAGAAAACGAAACCGCCGCCAGCAGGACGACGGCGCCGAACAGGGTCATCATCGGGAAGTTCCCCCCATATAAAAAGGTCGATTTACGCACGGGCAGCCTTCTCGTAATCACGCAAAGGCCCCGGCCCCGATGCCACCGTGATGTCGGGGCGGCTAGGGTGCCGACGCCTAGAGACATCCGTTGGGCGCCGGTTCATGCGAGCCAGGGCCTTACTCTTCACGACGACGATCCAGTAAGCCATCCAGGCAGGGGGCCGACGGATCATAGCGTGGCTCCTCCCTCGAACCACGGTCGCGCCCAGGCCGGGATGCCTTCTTCCACTTCCCTCGGCAAGTCGCGCCGGTACAGGACCTCGATGTTGTAGTCATCCGTCGCGGGGTCCAGTCCTCGCATCGCCGAAAGCTCCGTCACCCACCGCCGGACGGTCCCATCGGGCAACCGGGTCCGGGCAATTTGCACGATCAGGTGGATGGCGGACGCGATCTGCTGCCGGACGGCCCGCAACGGCACCTCCCCGCTGCTGCCCATCAGCACCATCGTTTCCAGGCGCGTCAGGCAGTCCCGGGTGCTGTTGGCGTGGACCGTCGTCATGCTTCCGGGGTGGCCGGTGTTCATCGCCTGGAGCATGTCGACCACTTCGTCACTCCGGACCTCGCCGACGATGATCCGGTCGGGCCGCATCCGCAGCGCGTTGACCAGCAACTGCCGGATCCGGACCTCGCCCTTGCCCTCCACTGTTGGCGGGCGGGTTTCCAGCCGGACGACGTGGGGCTGCTGGGGTTGGAGTTCGGCGGCGTCTTCGATGATGACCAAGCGCTCGTGGTGGGGGATCAGGCCCGTCAGGGCGTTGAGGAGGGTGGTGTTATGCACGACCACCGGCTCCTGCCCAGCCAAAAAGGTGTGCCCCTCGACACTCAGGTCGTAGACATACCGCTCTTGCGCCGGAATCCACCGGACCTCGCGGACAACATCCCATGTTGCCATGGCAGACTCCACAGGCCCGTTCCCCAAAGCACCAACCGCAATCAGGTCGCCTGGCACCACCAACGCGGCTGCACGCCATTCGATGCCGCCACCGCGTTCTGCCACGGCCAGCGGATGAACGCCGGTGACGACGATCTCTCGCCCCTGGGCCGTGGCGATCCGGATCAATTCCTTCGGGGCCGGCCCGCGCCAGACGGCCGTCACCTTCTTCGGCGTGACGGTCCCCGTGGCTTCGTCCCAGGCGAGAACATGCAGACCGTCAACCAGCCGGTAGCACCAGCCGTCTGCGTCCTCCACCCAAACGCCGCGCGCTTCGCGTTCCACCAGTTCGCGGATGGGGGCCTGTTCGCCGCTTGCTAGAACAACCGGCATGTTGCCATCCAGGCACTTGCCGCTGCCCGTCCCCCCCGACACCACGATGTTCAGCCGGTTGGGCACCGCCCACCGCAGGGCCGCCGCGACATCGAACCCGCCGTCCTTGCCGTCGGGGATGGCCCCCGACCGCACCAGGTCGTCGAAGGTGAACGCCCGGGGGAATTTGCGGATCGTCACGGCGGTGCCCTTCAGCGCCAGCGGCGGCCGAATGGCGTTGACGCGGCTGCCGTCGCGCAAGCGGGCGTCCACCATCGGGTTGGAGAGGTCGAACCGCCGCCCGATCTCGCCGACGATCCGCTCCACCAGCCCCTGCACATCCTCATCGCTGCGGAACCGGACGTTGGTCAGCACCATCTCGCCGTTCCGCTCGATGTACACCTGATCCGGGGCGTTAACCATGATTTCCGTGACCGCCGGGTCGTCCACGAAGGGCTGCAGCGGCCCCAGTCCGCCCCCGACGCTCTGAACGATCTCGCGGACAATGGCTTCCCGGCGGGCCTTGGGCAGTTCGGCGGTTTCCTGCCAGGCGATTTCTTGTGCCAGGGCTTCTTGTTCCTCGCGACTGGCGCCCTCCGGGGTCTGTTCGGCGATCTTTTGCCGGATGCGGCGGATAATTTCCCGTTCCCGCTCTTCCGCGTGGTTCTTCCCGGCCTTCGGAACGGATTCGCCGGTCTTTGCCTCCTGCTCATTCTCCTGTGGGGTCAGTTGCGGGGCGATCCATCGCCGCGCGCCAAGGTTCAGTGTCATGCGGTCCTCCAACCTCCTATGTAAATAGCGAAGGCGGGCGTCTACGCGCCCGCCTTCGTCCGTCACGCACTCTCTGCTGGGTCGTTACGCTGTCTTGATGAACGGTAACCGCAGGCGGAACCGCCTACCGGCGCCCCGTACTTCCCCGATCTCCATGCCGGGCAGGATCTTCGCCACCGCTTTCCGCAGGCCGGTCATAAAAGGCCCGCCGGGGTTGTGCAGGGCCGGTGGGCGGTATCGGTTGGCGGCCAGGTGCAGGCCAGGGTCCTCCGGGATCGACCCCACCACCACCCAGGGCAGCGCCCGGGCGATCTCACCCTCTGCAATGGCCGCACGGTGGGGCATGCGGTTGATCAGGATGCGGACCTTCGTCATGTCCAGCCCCTGCTGCCCCAAATCCTCCAACGCCCGCTGAATCTTGTTGATGGCCGGCAACTCCGGCGGAACGATCACCAGCACCACCGTGGCGATCTCCATCGCTGCACCGACGGGTTCGGTAACTGTGGGCGGGCAGTCTACCACGACCAGCCCGTGGGTAGCCCGCAGGGACCGGATCACGGTCCGGGCCAGCTTGCCCGTGACCTGAGCCGTCTGGACCAGGGAATCAGGCGCGAAGACGCAGTGCAGACCCGTGGTGTGCTGGGCGACGCGTTGGGCCACGGCCGCCGGGTCCACCTCGTCGTCGTCCGCGTAGTCTAGCCAGTCCAGCAGCGTGGGCCGGGGCGGAACGCCCAGCAGGGCGTGGGTAGCCCCGGCACCTTCCTCCAGGTCCACCAGAGCCGTCGGCACCTTGCTGATGGGGTTGGCCTGGGCCCACAAGGCGAGGTTGACGGCAATCGTCGTCTTCCCCGCCCCGCCCTTCGCCGACCAGACGGCCACCACGCGGGGCGCTGCCGGGGCGCGGACTACGGCGCCGCCGCCTTCCTCGCCCTTCTTTCTATCGTCCACCCGCGCCAGCTGCCGACGTTCCGTCTCCACAGCATCCAGAATCGCCTGGCGCAGTTCCTCGTTCACCCACCGGCCCATCTCCTCGCGGCCCATCATCGGCGGCTTGCGGATGATGTCCCTGAGCCCGCTAGCGACAGCCTGCTTCCATAACTCTCGCGAGGCCGAGTCGGTAACCAGGAACACCATCACAGCCGGGTTGGACTTCGCAATTCGCTCCCCGACCCGCAACCCCGATTCGCGCCCCAGGCCGTGGTCAACCAGCACCACGTCAGGAGCCTGCGTGCGGATGATCTCGTCGATTTCGCGAGGGTCGGTCGTGTAGCTCAGTAGCTGGAGTTCTTCATGTCCGTACACCGCCGCGGCCAGCGCTTCGCAGAACGACGTGTCATCATCCAGCAGGACCATCCGCACAGGCTCGCCAAAACGAGACAAGAGGGTGCTCATCGGGTGTTCGCCCCTCCTTTCGGAACAGCGTTCTGCGGCGTTTCGTCACCGGCTTGCTCCTTCGCTGATGCGGGGTTCTCCTGCGGAACCACCGGCCGCAACAAATCGGTGCTAGACACCAACGGCACGGCGTCCACCTTGTCGTCACCAACCGCCCTCGGTACCAGCGAAATCGTGCCCAGGTCCTTCGCCATCAACACGCGGGCGGCGTCTTCGGGCGTCAGCGCCAGGACCACCACGCCCTCGGGTGCGCCGCCGTTGTTCTTGTTTTTGTCGCTGCTGCCGCCCATAATTCCGCCGGACGATCCACCGGACGACTGATCCTGCTTGTCGACCTTTGCCAAGACTGTGACGTTGGGCACCAGTACGCCCGCTTGATCAATCGAAGACGACTGCACGTGTGCCACAATGTCCACCCGCTGGTTGGGATGCACGATCCGGTAGCCTTGGGCGCTGTTCAGTTCCAGCGCGAATGCCCGCAGGGGCTTGCCCGCCTGCTTGGACAGCTCCTGCAGCTTAGCGTCAATGCCCGCTACTCCCTCCGCCGGGTTGCCCGCGATCATCGAACGCTGAAGGATCATGTCGGGCACCAGCCCGGTGCGGGTGTACTTGCCGACCACTTCCTCCACGCTCTTTACCGCGTCCTCGGGCACCGCTGCTTTGGGCCGGGTTTCCACGGCCACCGCATCGGCGGGGATCACCTCCAGCGGCCCCACGTCCTTCTTGACGACCACGACCGGTATGCCGGCCACCGCCGACTGGACGATGTTATAGCCCAGTAGACCGGCTCCCCCCGAGAACACCAACGCAAGCAAGAACCAAA
>QGUQ01000331.1 GCA_003242195.1 Bacillota bacterium
CAGTGTCTCGCCGAACGCCTGCCGGGTGGGCTTGCCCACCTTCAAACCGAACATGGCCGTCCTCCCCGTCCCATCTCACGCCAGCTCACGACAACTCGGCCAGCGCCCGTTCCGTCTCCTCCGGCGTTGGGGCCCGGCCGTGGAAGTCGTTGTTGTTCTCCATGAAGGAGACGCCCTTGCCCTTGACCGTGTGGGCGATGATCATCACCGGCTTGCCCGTGCCCGCGCGGGCCCGTTCCAGCGCCGCGACCACCTGGGCCAGGTCGTGGCCGTCGATCTCCTCCACGTCCCAGCCGAAGGCGCGCCACTTCTGGGCCAGGGGCTCCAGGGAGATGATCTTGTCCACCGCGTCGTCCAGCTGGTAGCGGTTGTAGTCGAGGATGGCGACCAGGTTGTCCAGGTGGTGGTGGCCCGCGAACATGGCCGCCTCCCAGACCTGGCCCTCCTGGATCTCGCCGTCACCCAGCAGGACGAAGACGCGGTAGTCCTTGCCGTCCAGCTTGCCGGCCAGGGCCATGCCGGCGGCTATGGACAACCCCTGTCCCAGCGATCCCGTCGAAGCTTCGATGCCGGGGCAATCCTTACGGGAGGGGTGGCCCTGCAGCGGGCTGCCCAGCTTGCGGAGCGTGTTCAGCGACTCGACGGGGAAGTAACCCGCCTCCGCCAGGGCGGCGTAGACGATGGGGACACCATGGCCCTTGCTCAGGACGAAGCGGTCCCGGTCCGGCCAGTCGGGGCGCTGGGGGTCGTGGCGCATGACGTGGAAATAGAGGGCGCCCACGATCTCCGCCGCCGACAGGGAGCCGCCGGGGTGTCCTGAGCCGGCCTCGGCGATCATGCGGACCACGTGGCGGCGCAACTGCCGGACGCGATCCCGCAGCGCCGCGAGGGTCTCTGGAGACGTCTGTGCGGGCACCGTTGTCATCTCCTCCGGCCAGCATACTTGACGGGCGGCGTGCCCGCCGCGCGGTGCCAGACAACGGCACGCCTGGTCCTGGTTCCTTCCTGCCCATAGGATACACGAAAACGGGGACGGCCGGGGCGCCACGATCCCCGGCGCCGGCTCCCGGTTCCCGCCCTGGAAGATGCAGAGGGCTTGCGCTATCCTTGGGTAGAACGGTTCCGGCTCGCGGCCGGTGGCCGTGCCGGCCGCCGGGAGGTGAAACTATGGCGAAGGTGACGGAGGAACAGGTGCGGGAAGCCCTGACCGACGTCATCGATCCCGAGATCGGCCTCAACGTGGTCGACCTCGGGCTCGTCTACCGCTGCGAAGTGAAGGATGACGGCGTCGTCGAGGTGGACATGACCTTGACGGCCCTCGGTTGCCCGCTGGCCGATCAGATCATCAGCCAGGCGAAGCAGGTCATCGAGCGGCTCGAGGGCGTCAAGGAGGCGCGCGTCCAGCTGGTCTGGAACCCGCCGTGGCGACCGGACATGATGTCGGAGCGCGCCCGGCTGTTGCTGGGGTTCTGAGGCCGACGGCGAGCGGGGGATCAACCACGCGGCGGGCCGGCCGGCCCGCCGCTCGGCTGTGGCCGCGGTGAGGCGCTGCAGCGTGACCGGGCGGCGTCGTGAAGGTCGTAGCGGGGTGGAGATGCAGCCGGTTGCGGGCGGGGAGGGGACGGAGTGGGCGAAAGCGCGCGCGTCGTGCGCTCACACCTGCGGGTGCGGTTCGCCGAGACCGATGCCCAGGGTATCGTGTACTACGGGAACTATTTCGTCTATTTCGAGGTGGGCCGCGTCGACCTCTTGCGAGAGGCCCGGGCCGCTCAGACCGGCGACCCCGGGGGCGGCATCGGCGGCCTGGTGGTGGTCCACGCGGAGTGCGATTACCGGGCGCCGGCCCGCTTCGACGACGAGCTGGTGGTCGAGACCTGGATCGACCACATCGGGCGCACCAGCCTCGGGTTCGGCCAGCGGGTGGTCCGGGCCCGGGACGAGGTCGAGCTGGCGGTGGGGCGGGTGACCTGCGTCCACGTCGGGCCCGATGGACGTCCGCTGCCCATCCCCGAGAGCTGGCGGTCCGTGCTGGAG
Source organism: Bacillota bacterium (assembly GCA_003242195.1). Lineage (GTDB taxonomy): Bacteria > Bacillota > Sulfobacillia > Thermaerobacterales > Thermaerobacteraceae > ZC4RG37. The sequence goes on from QGUQ01000331.1 coordinate 2,035, forward strand.
CGTTATCGGGTGCCGGCCGGTGCCGCGCGCGGGTGATCGGGAGGTGCGGCCACGGGTCCAACCGCGGGCGAAGGGACGGGCGGGAAAAGGGCCGGACAAGGAAAGGACCCAAGTGAGGCCGGGTGCCAGGATCTGAGTGGGCCCCGATGCGGGCCGGCCGGTGCGGCGGTAACTGCCGGCGGCCGGCCCCCGCACGGCGGTGGCGCATGGGCACCCGGCTCGGTCGCACCGGATTCAGCGAATCCAGCGGATGGTGAGGGGGTATCGGTAGGCCTGCCCGTTGCTCGCCCGGAACGCGGCCCAAAAGACGAGTAAGTGCCAGACCACGATACCACCGAACACCAGCAACCAGCCAATGCCGAACCCCAGGAAAGCCAGTAATCGCGGGGGCCAGGATACCCAGTCACCCCAACCGGTATGCACGATCCCCATTCCCACAGGGAAAAGCCACCCCACCGCGGCAAGCATCAGGGCCACGCCGTAGAGGGTGCATGAGATCTGGAAGTTGACGGCTTCCTTGCCGTGGGCGTCCACGAATTCGTCATCCCCGCGCTTGACCAGCCAGAGGACCAGCGGGCCGAGCAGGTGCCCCACGCCGGGAAGGGCCCACCACGCCAGCGCGGACAGGTGGCAAAGGACGGCCCAGGTGCGCCCGGGCCCGTCCGTCGCCTGCGGACCGATCGTTCCTCGCTCCAGGTCTTGTTCCACGACTGCCCCTCCTCCACGATTCCACCATTACTCCACCAGCCTCGAGGCGATGGCACAGCCGCTGGCGCCCGGGACACAATGGAACCGGAGTCGGCTCGCGGATGCGCCGAAGAGGACGTTTTCGGCAAAGGCAGCGAAAGGCCCGGCACCGGATCCCCTGCTCCTTCGTCGACGGAAGGCGCCGGCG
>QGUQ01000025.1 GCA_003242195.1 Bacillota bacterium
GAAGGTGGGGGGGCGGGGTATCGGCCTGAGGCCCCCATCCCGGTAGATTGGAGGGGCGTCGAGGCGGGCATCCCGCCGGTGCCCCTGGGGCCGTGGAGCCGGGTACGCAGTTCCTTCCCCCCCGCGGCCAGGACCGGCCACCGGCCTGTGCCCGCGCGCTAGGACGGCGGGGCCGGGCGATGGTGCCCGGCCCCTGTCGCCTGCGAGTTCGCCAGCGCGCCCAACGCGCCCCCTGGGCGCACCCGACCAGCGTGCCACCCGGCCGCCGCTCCCCCACAAAGCAAGCAGCGGGGCGCCTTCGGCGACCCCGCCGCCTGCCGGGAGAGGAGAAACCGGAGGAAGAGCCTTGGGGAGGATCCGTGACGGATTGGCCTCCGCAGCTCTTGCAGTCGATAATATGGGGGAAGGCGACGGCCTTTATGCGCCCCCGCGGCCCTTCCGCGGGCTGGAGAATGTCTCCAGATACGGCGGTGGAATGGAATGCGCGTGACCGGCGGGGAATGGCGCGGCCGCGTCCTGCGGGTACCCCGGGGGCGCGCGGTGCGCCCGACCTCCGACCGGGTCAAGCAGGCCCTCTTCAACGTGCTGGCAGCCCGGGTGCCCGGTAGCCGGGTACTGGATCTCTTCGCCGGTACGGGCGGCCTGGGAATCGAGGCGCTGAGCCGCGGCGCCCGGGAGGCACTGTTCGTCGAGGCCGACCCGCGGGTGGCCGGCATCTTGCGGGAGAACCTGGAGGCGCTGGGTGCGGGTGAACGTGCCGCCGTCTGGCGGCAGGATGTGTTCTCCGCCGTTGCGAAACTAGCGGGCGATGCCTGCCGCTTCGACCTGATCCTGGCAGACCCGCCCTATCGTCGCGGCCTGGCGGCGCGCACCGTGGAGGCGGTCGCCGATGCGGGGCTGCTGGCGGCGGACGGGGTGCTGGTCCTGGAGCACGATCCTCGGGAGGAGCTTCCGGAGACCAGCGGGGGGCTGCAGCGCGTGCGGGCCGACCGGTACGGGGACACGGGCGTGGCCTATTACATGGCCGTCCCGGCCGGCTCGGCAGCGCCGGCTGCCGCCGGGGAAGGGGCGACGCCCGGTGGCGGGGACGCAGGCACGGAACCCGTAGGCGGGTAGGCCGGGCCCGCCCGCGGCGGCCTGCCGCGGGTGCGGGGCGCGCCGCCAGCGGATGGGCGGATCGCCCGGCACGGCCGGCCTTGGGGGGAGCCAAGACGGGGAAGGGGACGGCGATGATCACGGCGCTGTGCCCGGGGAGCTTCGATCCGATCACCAACGGCCACGTGGACATCATCGAGCGGGCCAGCCGCCTGTTCGACCGCGTGCTGGTGACCATATTCGTCAACTCGTCCAAGTCGCCGTGGTTCACTCCGGAGGAACGGGTGGAGCTGGCACGGCGGTCCACCGCCCACCTGCCCAACGTGATCGTGGACTCCTACGATGGCCTTCTCGTGGAGTACGCGCGCCGGCACGGGGTGAAGGTCATCATCAAGGGGCTGCGAGCCGTTTCCGACTTCGAGTACGAGTTCCAGATGGCCCAGATCAACAAGCACCTGGCCGGTGACCTGGAGACCATGTTCATGATGACCCGGCCCGAGAACGCGTATCTCAGCTCGAGCATCGTCAAGGAACTGGCACGGTACGGGGTCGATCCCGTCGGCCTCGTGCCCGAGCCGGTCCGGGAAGCTCTGCGGGCGCGGGCCGCTGAGCGGAGGAGGAGATGATCGTGGACGTCCGGTCCCGGGACGGGGATGCGGAAACGGCGTCGGAGCGCGACCTGTTCGTCCTGATTCGCGACTTCGAGGAGTTCGTCAACAGTGCGGCCCGCCTCCCTCTGACCAGCAAGGTGATCCTGGACGAGGACGACGTCTACGCCTTCCTGGACCACCTGCGACAGTTGCTGCCCGAGGAGCTGGACCGCGCCCGGCGGCTCCTGGCGGAACGGGACCGTCTGCTGCAGCAGGCCCGTTCCGAGGCGGAGTCCATGGTTCGCCAGACGGAATCGTACATCGAGCGACTGACACGGGAAGCGGAGATCACGCGCAAGGCGGAGGAACATGCTCGCCGCATCCTGGCCCAGGCCGAGGCCCGGGCCCGCGAGATCCGCGCCTCGGCCAACGCCTATGCGGAAGACCTGCTGGAGCGCGTCGGCGGCGTCCTGCGCAAGGCGATGGCAGCCGTGGAGGAAGGGCGCCAGGAGTTGCGTGCCACCCTGGCGGCAGCCGGGGCCGGCGGCGAGGGGACGGCCGAAGAGGAAGCCGCCGCCGGGTCCGACCGTGACGACCAGGAGCGGGGCACGGCGGCTTCGTGACGGGTCGCCGTGGCGCGGGTTTTCCTCAGCACCAGTTGCCTCAGCGCGGGCCGCGGGCGGAGCGGTGGATCGACACCCGCACGGCGTTGCTGACGAAGGCCCCCGCCAGCAGGGCGGCGAGGGCGAGGCTGAGGTGTAGGGCGGCGGACCCCAGGCGGGCCCACCAGCCGGCGGGGCCTGGCGTCGCCCAGGCGACGGCAGGGAGGGCGGCGGCCGTCTCGGGAAGCGGCCATAGGTGGAGCAGGATGGCGGCCACCGCGCCCGCACCGATGGCGTGGACCACGCGGGCGCCGATGTAGGGGGCGATGGAGAGGTCGGTGCCCTGGAGGATGGCGGCCACCTGGGCGTGGACGGAAAGGCCGCTCCAGGCGATGATGGCGCTGGCGACGATCAGGCGGTCGGCCAGGGGAGCCGGTGCCGTGCCGGCCGCTTGGCTGCCCAGGGTCAGCTCGAACAGGCCGCTGATGAGGGAGGGCGCCAGGGCGGGATCCAGGCCCAGGGGGTGCAGCAGCAGGAGGAACAGCCCCCCCAGGGCGCGGAGGATACCTGCACGATCCAGGACCTGGAGGATCACCGACATCAGGATGATCAGCCCGCCCACCAGCAGCAGCGTCTGGATCGAGTCCTTCACGGAGTCGCCCAGCACCTGGCCGAAGGGGCGGCCGTCCTGGCGGCGGGCGTTCACCATGGCCCGCCACGCGCGGGCCGGCAGCCATCCGTCGCCGGCGGGCAGGGCCGGGCTGCGGTCGGCGCCCGCTTTCCAGAAGCGGAGGACGAGGCCGGTGAGCAGGGCCCCCGCGTAGTGGGCGAGCATCAGGCAGCCCGCCACCCGGGGGTCGCCGAACATGCCCACGGCGACGGCCCCCGCCATGAACAGGGGATCGGCGGTGTTGGAGAAGCTCATGAGCCGTTCCGCCTCGGTCTTGCTCACCAGGCCGTCCCGCCGCATGCGCGCCGTGATGACGGCGCCCAGCGGGTACCCGCTGGCCAGTCCCACGGCCACGACGAAGGAGCCGCTTCCCGGCACGTTGAAGAGCGGTCGCATGAAGGGCTCCATGAGGACGCCCATGAAGTGGACCACGCCGAGGGCCATGAGCACCTGGGCACCGACGAAGAAGGGCAGGAGGGCGGGGAAGACCACGTCCCACCACACCTTCATCCCGGCCACCGCCGCGGCGAAGGCGGTCTCGGGATATGCCACCATGGCCACCACGAGTACGACGGTGGCGATGGTCAAGGCATGGGAAAGCGGTGACTCGCGCACCCGGATACCCCCGAGGCCGTCGCGCCCGGCCGCCGGCCGGGCGGAGGCAGCGACCGGCGGGCCCGCGCGCCCCGGGGCTGCAGGCCCGGGCGCCGGTCGGCCGGCGCTTGCGGGCCCCGGGCGTCGCCCGCGCCGGTGCACGAGCATGTATATGGACGGCCCCGCGGGCTTATGTTCGGGGCGGGAGTCGGAGTGAGGGCGCGTCACGGCTGGCGCCCGGCGGCGGTGCTGGCCTTGTTCCTTGCCGCCGGGGTCCTGGTGGCCCGCCTGCCGACGGCCTGGATCGTCGCCGAGCCGGGGCGAGCCCTGCCGCTGGAGGCCGTGGTCCCGGAATCCGACGGCCGCCCGGCGGCGGGCGGGGGGGACTATCTGCTGGTGGCCGTGGCCGTACGGCCGGCCCGCGGCGCCGACGTCCTGGCCGGGTTCCTGCGGCGCGACCGGGTTCTATGGCCGCGTTCCGTCCTCGGGCCGGGGGACCCGCAGGCCATCGTCCGCGCGCAACGGGAAGCGCTGCGGAGCAGCCAGAGGGACGCCGTGCTGGCGGCGTCCCGGCTGCTGGGCCGGGAGGAGGCGCCGGTGCTGCGCTTCCGGGTACCGGAGGAATTCGGCGGCCCTTCGGGCGGGCTGGCCTTCGCCCTGGCGGCCGTGGACGCCCTCTCGCCCGGTGACCTGAGCGGCGGCAGGCGGGTAGCGGCCAGCGGTACCATCACCGCCGACGGTGTGGTGGGACCGGTGGCGGGTATCGCCCTGAAGTCCGCGGCGGCCGCCCGGGCCGGAGCGGCGGTCTTCTTCGTACCGCGGGGCAGCGTCCCCGCGACGCCGGGGGACCTTCCCGGCCGGCTCCGGCTGGTGGAAGTCTCTCACCTGCGTGAGGCGGTCCGCTGGCTGTGCGACCACGGAGGCCGGTCGTCCGCCTGCCCGGGCTTTTGACAGCCGCTGCCGCGGCTTCTATAATGAACGCGTTGTGTCGAAGGGACGGGGAGAACATGACGGACCCGCTCGTCATCGACGTGGAAGCTCTGACCCAGCAGGAGGGCCGCCAGCTCCAGGGCGAGGTGGAGGCGCGCATCGAGCCCATCGACGTACCGGGAGGCACCATCGCCGCCAGCGAGCCGGTGCGGCTGCGCTTCCGCCTGACCCATACGGGCGAGCGCCAGCTCTGGCTCGAAGCGCGGTTGACGGCCCGGGCGCGGCTCACCTGCGACCGCTGCCTGGAGCCCTTCGACACCGTGCTGACCGCCGAGTACGAGGAACTCTACCGGCCGCGGCCTGAGGACGCCGGTCCCGGGGACGAGCCGGAGGACACCGGGGAAGCCCGCGTGATCTATTACGACGAGGACGTCATCGACCTGCGGGAGGGCATCCGCCAGAACCTGCTGCTGGCCATGCCGCTCAAGCAGCTGTGCCGCGACGACTGCCGCGGGCTGTGCCCCCACTGCGGTCAGAACCTGAACGAGCACGCCTGTGACTGCGAGGAGGACGCCGGGGACCCGCGCCTGGCGGCGCTGGCGGAATGGCTCCGGCGCCACGGCAAAGAGGAGGAAGTGTGAGATGGCGGTACCCAAGCGGAAGACGTCCAAGGCGAAGCGCGACAAGCGCCGCACCCACTGGAAGCTGGCGCTGCCCGGGCTTGTGGCGTGCCCCCAGTGTCATCAGCCCAGGCGGCCCCACCACGTGTGCCCCAACTGCGGTTACTACCACGGGCGGCCGGTGCTGCGGCAGGAGGCGTGAGACTGCCCCGGCACCCGGTGGCCGGCATGCCCGCCGCTTCGCGGCGGGCGTTTTGTTTTTCCACGCTTGGCAGCGCTAGGGCCGTTGCGTATACTGGGCTTAGTTTTTGATCATACCGCCTGGTGATAGGAGGAAGAGTTAGCACCTGGTCATAAAGGCGGGTGAGGAGCGGCATGGCGCCCGGAAGCAAGGGTAACGTCGACGGCCGGCTCTCCCGAGCCGCGCCCCCGGCCGGCTTGTCCCGGGCGGCGCGCCAGGCGTGCCTGGTGCAGACCCTGAGGGACAACCCCTTTCTCACGGACGAGGAGCTGGCCGAGCGCTTCCGGGTCAGTGTGGCCACCATCCGGCTGGACCGGATGCGGCTAGGGATCCCGGCGGTGCGGGAGCGCGTGCGCGCCGTGGCGGAGCGCGTGCATGGCCGGGTACGCTCCCTGCCCCTGCGCGAGATCGTGGGCGAACTGATCGATCTTGAGCTCGGCCGGTTCGGTATCTCGATTCTCCAGACCACGCCGGAGATGGCCTTCGAGCGCACGCGCATCGTGCGCAGCCAGTACATCCTCGCCCAGGCGGACTCCCTCGCCCTGGCGGTGGTGGACGCCGAACTGGCGGTGACCAGCGTGGCCAACGTCAAGTACAAGCGACCGGTGCAGGTGGGGCAGCGGCTGGTGGCGAAAGCGGTTGTCCTGCGGCATCGCAAGGACGGGTCGCCGGTCGTACTGGTGCAGACCCGGGCGGGGGATGAGACGGTGTTCCGGGGCAAGTTTGTTGTTCAGGCTCTCGAGGCGGGCGCCGGCGGCGCCGGGCGGGAGCCATGAGCGGAAAGCGCCGCTGGCGGATCGCCGTGGACGCCATGGGCGGGGACGGCGCCCCGGCGGTGCCCGTTGCCGGCGGCCTGGCCGCGGCCGGCCGCTGGCCCGTGGAGATCCTCTGGGTCGGGGACCGGGAGCGGGTCGAGGCGGAACTGCGCCGCCAGGCCGACGCGCCGCCTCCCGGCCGGATCGTCCACGCCTCCCAGGTGATCGAGCCCGGCGACGCACCGGTAGCGGCACTGCGCCGCAAGCGTGACTCCACCATCGTCGTGGGGGCGCGCCTGCTGCGGGACGGGGAGGCCGACGCCTTCGTCTCCGCCGGAAGCACCGGCGCCCTGATGGCGGCCGGCAAGCTCATCCTGGGGACGCTTCCGGGCATCACGCGCCCGGCGCTAGCAGCCGTGCTGCCCACCCTGGACGGTCGTGGCTTTCTGATGCTGGACCTGGGTGCGAGCGCCGAGGCGGACCCGGAACAGCTCTACCAGTACGCGGTCATGGGGGCCCTCTATGCAGCGGGGGTGCTGGGCCGGCCGGATCCGAAGGTGGCGCTGCTGAACATCGGCAGCGAGGCGGGCAAGGGCAATCGGCTGTACAAGGAGACCTACGAGCGGCTGGCCCGCAGCGGCCTCCGGTTCGTGGGCAACGTGGAGGCCCGGGACCTGTTCCGCGGCCCGGCGGACGTGGTGGTCTGCGACGGGTTCACGGGGAACGTGGCCCTCAAGGCCATGGAGGGTGTCGGGGAGGCGTGCTGGCGGCTTCTCAAGGCCGAGGTGGGCCGCAGCATCCTGACGACCCTGGTGGCGTCGTTGCTGCGCCCGGCCCTGGAGCGGGTCCGGCGCCGGCTGGACTACGGGGAGTACGGGGCCGCCCTCTTCCTCGGCTTGAACGGCTTGCTCTTCAAGTGTCACGGGTCTTCGGACGCCCGCGCCATCGCCAACGGCATCGGGGCAGCTGTCCGGGCCTGCGAGGGCGGGTTGCTCGCCCGGATCGCCGAGTCCATCGGCAGGGAGGATGGTGAAGCCCTTGGTCGCGGTCGGTAGGCCGGTCGGGATCGTCGGGGTCGGGGCCTGTGTGCCCCCGGCGGTGGTGACCAACGACGATCTCGCCCAGATCGTGGACACCGACGACGAGTGGATCCGGACCCGCACGGGAATCCGCCAGCGGCGGATCGCGGACCCGGAGGTCGCCACGTCCCACCTGGCGGAGGTGGCGGCCCGTCGTGCGCTGGAGGAGGCGCAGGTACGGCCGGAAGAGATCGACCTGATCATCGTCGCCACCGTCACACCCGACATGCCCTTCCCCGCCACGGCGTGCCTCCTGCAGGACCGGCTGGGGGCATCCCGGGCCGGCGCCTTCGACTTGGAAGCCGCCTGTTCCGGGTTCACCTACGGGCTGGCGGTGGGGGCGCAGTTCATCGCCGCCGGTGTGCACGACACGGTGCTGGTGGTGGGTGCCGAGACCCTGTCGAAGATCATCGATTGGAGCGATCGCCGTACCTGCGTACTGCTGGGCGACGGCGCCGGAGCGGCGGTCCTGCGGCCGGTGGAGGCCGGGCAGGGCCTGCTAGGCGTGCACCTGGGCGCCGATGGCTCCGGGGCCGACCTCCTCAAGCAGCCGGCGGGCGGATCCCTCCTGCCCGCCAGCGTGGAGACGGTGCTGGGCGGCCTGCACTTCGTCCACATGAATGGTCGCGAGGTCTTCAAGTTCGCCGTCAAGACCATGGGCGACGCGGCCCAGGCGGCCCTGGCCCGGGCCGGCCTCCGTTTCGACGATGTGGACGTGTACGTGCCCCACCAGGCCAACTACCGCATCATCGAGTCCTCCGCCCGCCGCTTCGAGCTGCCCCTGGACCGGGTCGTGGTGAACATCGACCGCTACGGCAACACCTCGGCGGCCTCCATCCCGGTGGCCCTGGACGAGGCCCTTTCGGCAGGGCGCATCCGGGCCGGGGACACCGTGCTGCTGGTCGCCTTCGGCGGCGGCCTCACGTGGGGCGCCGCCGTCTTGCGCTGGGTCTACGACCGGCGCGAGGCGCGGCCGTTGGAGATGCCTGGGCAGGAGCCGCGGTACGGGCTGCCCGACTGGATCCGCCGCCGGGCGCTGATCCGACGCGAGCGCCGGGAGGCGGAGCCCGTCCCCACCGGGCACACCGATCCGGGTGGAACGGGCCGGAGGGCACGGGCCGGCGGCGAAGAGGCCCGGGGGGGTGGGGCCCGGTGAGCAAGGTGGCCGTGGTCTTCCCCGGCCAGGGGGCCCAGTACGTGGGCATGGGTCGTGACCTGTACGAGCACTTCCCCGAGGCCCGCGAGACCTTCATGGTGGCCAGCGAGGCGGCGGGGTTCGACGTGGCGCGCCTCTGCTTCGAGGGGCCCGAAGATCGACTGCAGCTGACGGAGTACCAGCAGCCGGCCCTGCTCACCGTGGGGGTGGCCTGCTGGCGCGTGCTGGCGGCCCGGGGGGTGCGGGCGGACATGACCGCGGGCCTTTCCCTGGGCGAGTACGGCGCCCTGGTGCTGGCGGGCGCCCTGGACTTTGCCGATGCCGTGCGGGTGGTGCGGCAGCGGGGCCGGTTCATGCAGGAAGCCGTGCCGCCGGGCCGCGGTGCCATGGCCGCGCTGCTGGGGCTGGAGGCGGAGCGGGTGGAGGCCATCTGCCAGGAGGTGGCCGCCACGGGCGCCGGCGTGATCGAACCCGCCAATTCCAACCTGCCCGGGGCAGGTGGTCGTGGCGGGTGACAGGACCGCCGTCGAGGCGGCGGTGGAACGGGCCCGGGACGCGGGCGCGCGCCGGGCGGTGCTCCTGCCGGTCAGCGCGCCCTTCCACTGCAGCCTGATGCGGCCGGCGGCGGAGCGCCTGGCGGAGGTGCTGGCGCGCGTCACCATTCGGCCGGCCCGCGTGCCGGTGGTGGCCAACGTCACCGCCGCGCCCGTGACGGATCCCGAGGAGATCCGCCGGCTGCTGGTGGAACAGGTGGACCATCCCGTGCGGTGGGAGCAGTCGGTCCGCCGCATGCTGGCCGAGGGCGTCACGCGGCTCATCGAGATGGGGCCGGGAAAGACCTTGACCGGCTTCGCCCGCCGCATCGACCGGTCCCTGGAGGCCGTGGCGGCGGGTACCGCCGAGGAAATCATGGAGCTTGTTGCCTCTGCCGAAAGGGGTTTGCTAGCATGATGCTTGATCGCCGCACGGCGCTGGTGACCGGTGGATCGCGGGGAATCGGACGAGCCATCGCCGAGGCCCTGGCCGCGGAGGGAGCGCGGGTGGCCATCAACTACCGCAACTCGACCGCGGCGGCCGAGGAAGTGGTTGCCGCCATCCGAGCCCGGGGCGGGGAGGCCCTGGCGATCCAGGCCGACGTCGCCGACGGCGAGCAGGCGACGCGTCTGGTGGAGCAGGCGGTCGAGGCCTTCGGCGGGCGGCTGGACATCCTGGTCAACAACGCCGGCATCACCCGCGACGCCCTGCTGCTGCGGATGAAGCCGGAGCAGTGGGACGAGGTACTGGACACCAACCTGCGCAGCTTGTTCTTCACCTGCAAGGCGGCGGCGCGGGTGATGCTCAGGCAGCGCGCCGGGCGCATCATCAACATCGCGTCGGTGGTGGGCCTGACCGGCAACGTCGGGCAGGTGAACTACGTGGCGGCCAAGGCGGGGGTGATCGGCTTCACCCGTGCCCTGGCCCGCGAGCTCGGGTCCCGGGGCATCACCGTCAATGCCATCGCGCCCGGGCTGATCGCCACCGACATGACCGAACAGCTTTCCGCGGAGTACCGCGGCGCACTGGAGCAGCGGATCGCGCTCGGGCGGCTGGGCACGCCGGAGGACGTCGCTCATGCCGCCGTTTTTCTGGCCTCGGACCGCGCCGCCTACATCACCGGCCAGGTGCTGGTGGTGGACGGCGGCCTGTCCCTGGGCTGAGCGCGACGCGGGGGAAAGGAGGTGGGCCGATGGCAGACGAGGCGCTGTTCCAGAGGGTCCGCGAGATCATTGTCGAGCAGCTGGGGGTCGACGAGGCCAGCGTCACGCCCGAGGCTCGCTTCATCGACGACCTGGGTGCCGACTCCCTGGACATCGTCGAGTTGATCATGGCGCTGGAAGAGGAGTTCGACCTGGAGATTCCCGACGAGGAAGCCGAGAAGATCGTGACCGTCGGCGACGCGATCCAGTACATCGAGAAGCACAAGTGATCTCGTCGCAAGGGTCGTGCCAGCGAGGGCGGCAGGGGGCGCCCCGCCCGGTGCGGAGGGGCGCCCCCTGCCCGAAAGGAGTGGAGCACCGGAATGCGGCACCGCGTGGTGATCACCGGCGTCGGGGCGGTGACGCCTCTGGGGGTCGGGGTGGACACGCTGTGGGAGGGCGTGCTGGCCGGCCGTTCGGGCATCCGGCGCATCACGCGGTTTGACCCGTCGCCGTTTCCCAGCCAGATCGCCGGGGAGGTCCCCGACTTCGATCCCACGGCCTTCATCGACCGCAAGGACGCCCGCCGCATGGACCGGTTCACTCAGTTCGCCGTGGCCAGCGTGGCCATGGCGCTCCGCGACGCCCGGCTGGATTTGGAGCGGGTGGACCGCGAGCGCGTGGGCGTGACCATGGGCACCGGCATCGGCGGCATCGAGACCTTTGTCGAGCAGGCGGCGGTGATGGCCGAGCGCGGGCCCGACCGGGTCAGCCCCTTCTTCATCCCGATGATGATCGCCAACATGGCGGCGGGCCAGGTGGCCATCCGCTTCGGGGCCCGCGGGCCCAACAGCACGCTGGTCACCGCCTGCGCGGCGTCGGCCCACGCCGTCGGCGAGGCCTTCCGCATCCTGCAGCGGGGGGAGGCCGACGTGATGATCACCGGCGGCGCCGAGGCGTCCATCGTGCCGCTGGGGCTGGCCGGTTTCTGCGCCATGAGGGCGTTGTCCACCCGGAATGACGACCCCGCCGGTGCTTCGCGCCCCTTCGACCGCGACCGCGACGGGTTCGTCATGGCCGAGGGCGCCGGGGCTCTGATCCTGGAGACCCTGGAGCACGCCCGGAAGCGCGGTGTGCCCATCTACGCCGAGATCGTCGGTTACGCCACCACCGCCGACGCCTACCACATCACCCAGCCGGCGCCCGGCGGTGAGGGCGGTGCCCGAGCCATGCAGGCGGCCATCGCCGACGCCGGCATCCGGCCGGAGCAGATCGACTACATCAATGCCCACGGGACTTCCACGCCCCAGGGGGACGTGGCCGAGACCCAGGCCATCAAGCGGGTCTTCGGCGAGCACGCCTACCGCCTGGCGGTGAGTTCGACCAAGTCCATGACCGGCCACCTGCTGGGTGCCGCCGGCGCGGTGGAGACGATCCTGACGGCCCTGGCCCTGCGCGACGGCGTGCTCCCGCCGACCATCAACCTGGAAGAACCCGACCCCGAGTGCGACCTGGACTATGTGCCCAACCGGGCCCGGCGCCGGGCGATCACCTACGCACTGTCCAATTCCTTCGGGTTCGGCGGCCAGAACGCGTGCCTGGTGCTGCGTCGGTACGAGCCGGAGGCGGGCGGCGGGTCATGACGGGAGGGCCGCAGGTGAACCCGCCGGGCCGGACGGACGCAGCGGGCGGTGGGCCGGCCGTGGAGGCGCACCCGCCGACCGGCCCGGGCCGCCGGGCGGAGGCCGGGGGTGGCGACGACCGGGCTCGCCTGGAGCGGCTGGCAGGGATCATCGGCATGGCTCCGGAGCGGCCGGAGCTGTTCCTGGAGGCCCTGACCCACGCCTCCTTCCGGGCGGAGCATCCGGAACCTGGGGGGCGCGACAACGAGCGCCTGGAGTTCCTGGGGGACGCCGTTC
>QGUQ01000026.1 GCA_003242195.1 Bacillota bacterium
GGGCTTTCTCATCTGGCGGTACCCCCCCTCCCTTCCCCGGTCCCCCCCCCGGGCCCCCGGGGGCGTGATGCCCCCCTTGCCAGGAGGGACGCCATGGTTTGCGCTCGCAAACGGGCGGTCGCCGGCGGCAGCTACCGCCGGCGACCGCCATCGCCTCACTTGGGCAGTTCCAGCACTTCGGGGATCTCGATCTCCTTCGCCGCCACCTTGGTGAAGATGTCGCGAACCTGGGCCGCCACGTCGTCGGGTACATTGCGGATCTCGGAGATGGCCATGCCGTTCCCGGGCCGCATTTCTTCGTACCCGCCGCGCTGCCCCTCCAGGATCTTGTTGACCACGTTCTTGTAGGGGGTGGCGAAGTCGGTCAGCAGCGAAGCCGTGAAGTTGTCCGGGGCCAGCTCGGTCTTGTCGGTGTAGTAGGTGGTCAGCAGGACCGGCTTGCCCTTGACGGCCTCGATGACCCCCTGGGCGCCCAGATTGACCACGAGGATGATGAAGTCAACCCCGTCGTTGATCTGCGCCTCGGCCGCCTGCCTGGCCTTCACCGGATCGTTCTGATCCCCGACGAAGGTATACACCACCTGGGCATCGGGGTTATGTTCCTGAACGGCTTGACGGATGGCATTGACCGAGGCGACGAAGTCCGGCAACTGCACGCCCAGGACGACCCCGATCTTGCCCGACTTCGTCGCCAGGGCTCCGAGGGCACCCAGCCCGTAGAAGCCCTCGTAAAACCGGCGACCGATGTTCCAGACGTTACCGGGCAGCCCGGACATGGGCCCGCCGGACTCCATGATGAAGTTGACGTCGGGGAACTGAGGCGCCAGTTTCTGGACGGTGGTGACGAACTGGCCTCCGTGGAAGGCGATGATGTTGTAGCCGTCGTTGATGAAACCGCGCGCTACTCGTTCCGCGTCGGCGGGCGCGACGCGCTCCTGATAAGCGACGTCGACGCCCAGCTCTTCCTTCAACGACTGCAACGCCTCGTATCCTACGAAGTTGTAGTCGGCGTCTTCCACCGTCCCGGGCAAGATCATGGCGACCCGGGCCTTCGCCTGGCCGGCATCGCCCGACGCTCCCTGCTCGCCCGACCCGCTCCCGCCACCCGGTGCAGCACCGCCGCCACATGCTGCAGCAAGCACCGACAACACCAACAACAGAACGCCAAGGTGCCGGATCCGCACCTGCATCAACGATCCCTCCTCGCGGGCAGCCCTCGTGTCCCCCATCCCCGTGCCGCCGTGTCGTTGGAGGCCCCCAGCCAGCACCCCCAACCCCGCAACCCGGAGCTGGTCCAAGCTTGTCCCCGCATCGTAGCGGCCCTCGTCAGGGACGCCAGTCGTAACCCGACGCTCCCGTCCGCGCTTTCCTCACCCCGCTTCGCGCATCCGTTGGCGCGCCTCGCGGATCCGGGACACCAGCCAGTCCGGATCGATGGGTACCTCGTCCACCCGGATGCCGAAGGGCGAGAGGGCGTCCTCGATGGCGTCTGCGAACAGGGCGGCCACCGGGATCACGCCGGCCTCGCCAGCCCCCTTCACCCCCAGCGGGTTGAGGGGAGAGGGCGTCTCGATGTGAGCCGTCTCGATGGGCGGGATCTCCCCCGCCGTGGGCAGCAGGTAGTCCATGAACGATGCGTTGAGGAGCTGGCCGTGCTCGTCATAGCAAAGTCGCTCGTAGAAGCAGCCGCCGATACCCTGGGCCACGCCGCCATGGATCTGGCCGTCCAGTACCACCGGGTTGATGACGCGGCCGCAGTCGTGCACGACCACGTAACGGAGGAACTTCACCTGGCCCGTTTCCGGGTCCACCTCGACGATGGCGGCATGGCAACCGGCGGCGAAAGTGCCGCGGGGGGGAGCATAATAACCCGTGGCTTCCAGGCCGGGGCCATCCCAGTCCGGCGGGATGGTCCCCCGGAGGGGATTGGCCGCCCGCGCCACCTCCCCGAGGGGGATCGCCCGTTGCGGCGCGCCCTTCACGCGCACCATGCCGTCGGCCAGTTCCAGGTCCTCGGGACGAGCCTCCAGCAGGCCGGCCGCGACCTGCAAGGCCTTCTGCTTCACCTTGATGGCTGCGTTATAGCAGGCATTACCCGCCACCACGGCGCCGCGACTGGCGAAAGTGCCCGTGCCCCAGCCGAACATGCCGGTGTCGCCCGTGACCACGGTGACGTCGGCGGGGTCCACGCCCAGCTCTTCCGCCACGATCTGGGCGAAGGTGGTGTAGTGGGACTGGCCCTGGGTACCGACGCCCGTGGCCACGAAGACCTTGCCCGAGGGTTCCACCGTCACCCGGGCTCCCTCGTAGGGGCCGATGCCCGTCCCCTCGACGTAGAAGGCGACCCCAAGGCCCACGTAGCGGCCCTCGGCCTGGTATTGCCGCTTCCGCTCGGGCCACTTGTCGTACTCGATCAGCTCCAGGCATTTGTCCAGCACGGCCGGGTAGTTGCCGCTGTCGTAGATGAGCGGGGCGTTGTCCTGGTAAATGAGTCCCACGTCGTAGGGGAACTCGTCGGGCTGGATGAAGTTCCGGCGCCGGACCTCGTTGGCGTCGAGCCCGAGGTGCTCGGCGATGCGCTTGATCACCCGCTCCATGACGAACACGCCGTGGGGCCGGCCCGCACCGCGGTAGGGGCTGGTCTGGGTCTTGTTGGTGTAGACCGCCTTGAATTCCGCCCAATAGTTGGGAATCTTGTAGGGCCCCGGCAGGGTGCACTCGGCGACGATGGGGATGATGAGCCCGTAGGCCGCATAGGCGCCGTTGTCGTGCAGGAACACCGTCTTGAGGGCCACGATGCGGCCGTCGTCGTCGAAGCCCACCTCCACGTCGTGGATCTGCAGCCGCTCCTGGTTCGTGGCAAAGAAGTTCTCCCGCCGGTCCTCGATCCACTTGACCGGCCGCCCCAGGCGAATGGCCGCCAGCGTGACCAGCACTTCCTCGGGGTAGAACATCATGACCTTGGGGCCGAACCCGCCGCCCACGTCGGGAGCGATCACCCGCACCTTGGCCTGGGGCAGGCCGAACATCTGAGCCAGGCCGTTCCGGAGAGGGATCGGCGCCTGGGTGGAATCCCAGATCGTGAGGGTCTGGTCACGCCGGTCAAAGGCAGCCACGATGCCACGGGTCTCCATGGGCGCGGCAGCCCCGCGGTCCATGACGAAGCGCTCGCGGATCACGTGCCGGGCGGTACGGATGGCGCCGTCAAAGTCGCCTACCTTTTGGATGTAGTGGGCCGCAATGTTGTCGCCCAGGTCGGGATGGATGACCGGCGCCCCGGGCTTGATGGCCTCTTCCAGGTCGACGACCGCGGGCAGCGGCTCGTACTCCACCTCGATCAGGTCCAGGGCGTCCTCTGCGATGTATCGATTGTCCGCCACCACGAAGGCCACGGGTTCCCCCGCATGGCGAACCACGCCGGGCGCCAGCGCGTACTGGGTCTTGGCCCGCAGCGTGGGATGAGGAATCAGCAGCGGCAGCGGCCCTCCCAGCGGTCCCAGGTCCTCGTTCGTCCAGACGGCATGGACGCCGGGCAGCTCCCGCGCGCGGCGGGTATCGATGCGGAGGATGCGGGCGTGGGCGTGGGGGCTGCGTAGTACAGCGGCATGCAGCATGCCCGGCAGGTGGATGTCATCGACGTAGGTACCCCGCCCGGTCAGCAGCCGCGGGTCTTCGTTTCGCTGCACGGGCTGGCCGAAGTATCGCGTCGCCATTCAGGATCTCCCCCTTCCCGCCCCTGGCCCCTGGCGGCCGCCAGCTTCTCGGCCGCCAGCCGGACCGCCTTCACGATGTTCTGGTATCCCGTGCACCGGCACAGATTGCCGGAGATCGCCTCCCGGATCTCCTCGTCGGTGGGCTCGGGGTTCTCGCGCAGGAACGCCTCCACCGTGATCAAGAAACCGGGTGTGCAAAAACCGCACTGCAGACCGTGGGCCTCGCGAAAGGCCTCCTGGATGGGATGCAACTGGTTCTCCGCAGGCGCCAGGCCCTCCACCGTCGTGATCTCCGCACCGTCCGCCTGGACGGCGAAGAGCAGGCACGACCGCACCGGCTCTCCCTCCAGCAACACGGTGCAGGCGCCGCAGACCCCGTGCTCGCAACCCACGTGGGTTCCCGTCAGGCCCAGCTCGTGCCGGAGGAAGTCCGCCAGCAACATCCGCACCGGCACCTCGCGCTCGTAGCAGACGCCGTTCACCCGCACACGGATCGCCCGCATCGGCTCGCGGGCCGATTCCGCCGCGTGTCCCGGAGCATCCTGGATCATCGCCTCTCACCTCCGGCCCGCGCCGCCGCCTCATTGAGGGCGCGCCATGTCAGCACGCCGGCGACGTGTTTGCGATACTCGGCCGAGGCATGCAGGTCCGATTCGGGCTCGATGCTCTCCCGGACCAGGGCCGCCGCATCGGACCACGCCTTGTCGCCCGGCCGTCGGCCGATCAGCGCCTCCTCCGCGGCACGGGCCCGCACCGGCACCCCGTCCACACCCGTCAGCGCCAGGCGGGCTTCCCGGATGGCCCCCTCAGGGTCCAGCCAGAGGACGGCTGCCACGCCCACCAGGGCGAAATCCCCATGGCGGCGGGCTACCTCGTGAAAGGCCCAGCCCGCGCCCGGTTCCAGTACGGGGAACCGCGCTTCCACCACCATCTCGGTGGGCTGCAGCGACGTGGTGAAATAGGTCAGGAAGAACTCGGAGGAAGGGATGCAACGTTCCCCTTCGGGACCCGCCACCCGCACCTCGCCCTCCAGCGCCGCCAGCACGGCGGGCAGCTCGGCGGCCGGGTCGGCGTGGGCCAGGCTGCCGCACACGGTGCCACGATGACGGATGGCAGGATGCCCGACCCAACCAATGGCACCAGCCAGCAATGGGCAGTACTGGCGTACGAGCTCCGAGCGTTCCACTGCCCGGTGGCGGGCCAGCGCCCCGACGACGACACGCCCATCCTCCAGGCGGATGTAGTCCAACCCGGGAATCCGGTTGATGTCGATGAGGACCGACGGCCGGGCCAGGCGCATGTTCAGCATGGGCACCAGGCTCTGACCGCCGGCGAGGATCTTGGCCTCGTCCCCGTACCGGGCCAGCAGATGGACGGCCTCTTCCAGGCTGCGCGGGTCCCTGTAGTCGAATCGCGGCGGCTTCAATGGGGTCCCCCCTCGCATGCCAACGCGGAAATCTGTCCGAAACGGGCTCGCATCGTGGACAAGCCCCGCAAGGTAGGCGGTGAACGTGAGGTTCGCAGTGCAGATTCGATCTACCTTTGGTGGAATTCGATAATCCGGATTTCTGCGCTTTGGTGTTTTCGCACGACAAGAACGTCCCCTTCGACAGGGAACAGGCCGGTGCGCGTGCAACTTTCTTATTCAAGAGCAGGCATCGGATCCATGGACGCGGCCTCGGGAGCCGGCATCGGGAGGCCGCGCTCGACCGCATATCAACCGCCGATCAAGGGGGAGCCACGGGGTGAAGGCACACTGGCCACCGCACGGCGGGTCCGGCATTACGCTCGGCGACGCCCTTCAATTGGAGCCCTTACGGCAACTCAAGGTCCTGGCCGGTGCGGACGGCCTGGACCGGCCGGTGCGGCTCGTCAACGTGATCGAGGTACCCGACATCGTCGACTGGGTGCTGGAAGGAGAACTGCTTCTCACCACGGGGTTCACCTTTCGCGATCACCCCGACCGGCTGGCCACGTTGATCCCCGGCCTGGCCGCCAAGGGGGCGGCGGGCCTGGGAATCAAGCCGCGGCGCTACGTCCCCGCCGTACCCGAGTTCATGCTGGCCCAGGCGGACGAACATCGTTTTCCCCTTCTGGAGATCCCCTACCACCTGTCCTTCTCGGAGATCATCGGGCCGGTCATGCAGGCCATCGGCCACCTGCAGGCCTCGGTGGTGCTGGAGGTCGACCGGGTTCAGCGCCTCCTCCTGGACCTGGTGCGGCAGGGCGCCGGCCTCGCCGAACTGTGCCGTGCCGTGGCCGAGCTGCTGGGCCGCCCCGTCTGGATCGAGGACCCCCACGGGCACGTCCTGGGGACGTCCGAGGAGGGGGCCCCACACCCGGCCGCGCCGGGCTCGCCCCCGGGGAAACGTCCGTCCGTCCGGGTACCCATCGCCACCGGCGCCCATTTCTTCGGCTACCTCTGCACGCTGGCGGGACCGCAACCCCTGGGCACCGTGGAAGCCGGAACGCTGGAGCGAGGTGCGGCCATCATCGCCCTGGAGCTCGGCAAGCAGGAGGCCGTGATCGAGGTCAAGCGCAAGTATCGCAAGGAATTCCTGGACCAGTTGCTGTCGGGGCAACCTCTGGACCCGGAGGAGGCCCAGGAGCAGGCACGGGCCCTGGGCTGGCGCCTGGATCGTCCCCACACGGCCATCGTCTTCGGACCCGTGGTTCCCGACCCCGTGACGCCTCCTTCCGGCCTTGCGCCCGAGGCAGGGGAGGACGACGCTCCGGCCGGCGCGGCAACGGCGGCGACGGGGCGACGCCTGGCCCCCGAGCTGCGGCAAGGTCTGCTGCGGGCGGCAGAGATGGTTCTGGCGGCGGAGGGGAACGAGCCGGTGGCCGGCAGCAAGGACGGCGGCGTCGTGGTCCTGGTGACGGAGGACCCCTCCACGGAGGCGGGCCGGCTCCGAGTCCTGACCCTGGCCAAGGCGGTACTGCGCTCCTTCAGCTCCAGCGCCGGCCGTGGGCTCAGCGGCGCGAGCCCGACCGTGGGCGCAGGCATCGGCCGCGTGGCCCGGGACCTGACCGAGACCGCCCGCAGCTACCGGGAGGCCCGTACGGCCCTGGCAGCCGCCGCGGCGGCGCGAGACGGTGAGGTGGTCCTCTTTTTCGCCGATCTCGGCGTCTACCGGCTCCTCCACAACCAGCCGGCCGAGGAGCTGGAGCGGTTCGTGCTGGATTTCCTGGGCCCCCTCTTGGACTACGACCGCAAGCACGACGCCCGCCTGGTGGAGACCCTGGCCGCGTACCTGCGGTATGGCGGCAACATCAAGCGTATCGCGCGGGAACTGTATGCCCACTACAACACCATCACGTACCGCCTGCACCGCATCCAGCAGATCAGCGGCCTGGAATTGAAGAATCCCGAGCACCTGCTGAACGCCCACGTGGCGCTGAAGGCCTTGCAGCTGTTGGCCGGGTCGCGGGCGGTGGGCGGCCGGTTGGCGGGCGGCTCGGGAGCCGAAAGAGGAAAGGGCCGGCGACTCTCCTTGTGATCGGCGTCGACGGGCGGTCACCGCCCTGCCCCCAAGGACGGCCGGGCCTGGATCTGGCTCTGGGTCTATTTTTCTCCTCTTGCTCTTCACTATTAACTTGAAACCATTGTTTTGAATCTTTTCTGCGTTAAAGCCATAAAGCGGGTGTTTTTCGTCCATGGCAGGTTTCTATGCAAAAACATCGAAGGAAAAAATGTAAGCACCCCTGTTCCCATCCAACGGGAGGTGGCGGGAGTGAAACGGCGTGTCGGCTGGCTGGCGCTCCTCTTGTCGGTCGTACTGCTCGTTTCCGCTTGCGGGCAGGGCGGGGGCCAGCCGTCCACCGGCGCCGGCGAAGGCGAAGGCGGCGGTGGCGACGGCGAAACCGTGGAATTGACCGTTCTAGGCCCCTGGTCCGGGCCCGAGGCCGAGCAGTTCATGCCCGTGCTCGAGGCCGCCGAAAAGGAACTGGGGATTCGCGTCAACTACCAGACGCAGCGGGCGGAAGACCTGCAGACGGTGTTGCCGGCCCAATTCGAGGCCCAGCAAGCCCCCGGTGACGTCATCTTCATGTGGGATTGGTGGGTGAAGGAGAACGCCCAGCACGCCGTCGACCTCAAGGACATCTGGGAGCCGGAGGCTCAGGCGTTCCGGATGCCCGCCTCGGAGGCCGATGGCAAGATCGTGGCGGTCCCCTACGCCCTGACGGTGAAGCCGGGCTTCTGGTACCGCAAGTCCTTCTTCGAGAAGCACGGCCTGCAGCCGCCCTCCAACTGGGACGAGTTCATGGCCCTCCTGGAGAAGATCTCCAAGATCGAGGGCATCAAGGCACCCATCGCCAGCGGCGATGGTGTGGGCTGGCCGCTCTCGGACGTGACCGAGCACTTCCTCATCGCCTTCGGCGGGCCGCAGCTGCAGCGCGACCTGATCGAGGGCAAGGTGTCCTGGACGGACCCGCAGGTGCGGTCGATCTTTGAAGAACGGCTCGTCCCGGCCCTCAAGTACTTCGGCGATCCCGTCGAGTGGACCCAGGCGGTGGACCTGTGGTGGAACGGTGAGTATGCCCTGTACTTCATGGGCAACTGGATCACCGGCATGGTCGACGACCCGTCCGATCTCGGCGTGTTCGCCTTGCCCGGCACCAAGGGCGTGGTCGCCTCCACCGACTATGCCTTCGTGCCGCAGTACAGCCAGCACGTGGACGAGGCCAAGAAGCTCCTTGCCTTCCTGATCAGCCAGAAGGGCATGGAGCTCCGGGCCCAGCAGGGCGGCAAGCTGGCCAACCGCACGGACGTGGCGCCTGACGCCCATCCGGATGTGGACCAGCAGGTGGCGGAGCTGATGGTCGACGCCGAGCTCCTACCCGACCTGGACGACAGCATCGGCGGCGACTGGCAGCGGACCTTCTGGGACCAGCTCAAGCTGCTCTGGGTCCAGCCCGATGCGGTCGGCGACGTGCTGCAGACGCTGCAGGATGAGCGGAAGTAAGCCTGGCGGAGCGGTCCGGTCCCCGGCACGCAGCAGGGGGACCGGACCGCTTTGCCCTTTCACGTTGCGATGCTAAGCTTGTCCATCGACGGAGGGAACCGTTTTGCTCAGGAACCTTGCCGGCACCTCTCCACCGCGGCGCCGCTGGCGTCTGGTCGGTCGTGACCCGCTGCTGTTCGCCGTCCCGGCGCTGGTCCTGATCGCCGGCCTGATCGTGCTGCCGTCGCTGGAGACCCTTTGGCTGGCACTGGTGAAACCGGACGGGACCTTTGCCGGCCTGAGCAACTTCGCCGACGTCCTGGCCGACCGGGAGACCCTCAACCTGGCGCGGTTCCCCGGCCAAGCCCCGCCTTGGGGCTCCCTCATCCACAACGCCCTCTGGATCGCCGTGCACCTTCCGGTGACCACCGGTCTCGGGCTGCTGCTGGCCCTGGCGCTGCAGCGCGTGCGCGGGGCGGGGCTGTTGCGCGGGTTCATCTTTCTGGGCATGGTCATGCCCATGATCGTCGGCGGCGTCCTGATCCGCTTCCTGTTCGACGAGAACGCCGGCATCGTCAACGCGCTGCTGAGGTCGGTGGGCCTCGAAGCGTGGGGCCGCAGCTGGACGGCGTACCCCGACACGGCCCTGCTGGCCCTGATCTTGGGTTCCGTGTGGCTTTGGGCGGGTTTCACCATGGTGCTTTACTCCGCCGGCCTCGCCACCATCCCCCGGGACTTCTACGAGGCGGCGGCTGTGGACGGCGCCGGCGCGCTTCAACAGTTCCGCTACATCACCCTACCGGCCCTGCGCCCGGTCACCGCCGTCGTCGTGGCCATGACGGTCCTTTGGGAGCTCAAGATCTTCGACATCGTGTATACGGCGACCCAGGGGGGACCCGGCGGTTCCAGCATGGTGCTGGCGCTGCAGATGTACTTCTACGCCTTCCGCGCCCTGGACCCGCACCACTCGGCAGCGGTGGCCACCATGCTCACGTTGTTCACGCTGGTTGTGGGCGTCTGGTTCGTCCGCACCACAGGAAGGGAGGAGTGAACGGTGGCTGCGGAACGGACAACGCGGCCTGCACCGCGGCGACTGCCGGCCCAGCGGCCCGTACGGCGGTCCGCGCGGCGCCTGCTGCTGTCGGCCGCGCGTCACCTCTTCGCCTGGGCGCTGGGGCTCCTGTGGGTGATACCCTTCGCGGGCGTGGCCATGACCGCCCTCCGGCCCCAGAAGGAGCTGCTTCACGGGTGGTGGCAGATGGAGCCCCTGACCATCTCCCTGAACAACTTCGCCCAGGCGCTGGACCATCCCACGGCGCCCATGGCGGAGGGGTTGCGCAACTCCCTCCTGATCGCCATCCCCGGGACGGTGCTGCCCCTGCTCATCGGGTCGGCGGCGGCCTACGGCCTGCTGCGGTCACAGTCGCGGGTGCGGCGGCCCATGCTGCTGGCCATCGTGCTCCTTCTGGCTATCCCCCAGCAGATGGTGGCGGTACCGCTCTTCCGCCTGCTGCGCGACATGGGGCTCATCAACAACTATGTCGGCCTGATCCTGGCCCACACCGCGTGGGCGCTGCCGTGGCTGACCATGTTCTTCCGGAACTACTTCCTGACCCTGCCCCGGGAGGTGGAGGAGGCGGCGTTGTTGGACGGGGCCAGCCGGTGGCAGGTGTTCACCCGCATGGTACTGCCCATGAGCCTGCCCGCCCTGGCCTCGGCGGCCGCCCTGCAGCTCACCTGGGTATGGAACGACTTCTTCCTGGCCCTGATCCTGATCTACAAACCCGATCTGCTGCTGGCCACCCAGCGCATCCCCCTGCTGCGGGGCCAGTACCACATCGACTGGGGCGTGCTGTCGGCGGCGTCCATCCTCACCATGAGCGTGCCCGTCCTGGTGTTCGCCTTGCTGCAGCGGTACTACATTCGCGGGCTGGTGGGGTGGACGCTCAAGTGACGGGCGCAGCACCCGTTCTGCGACCACCCGCGCCAGCGCCTACGAGCGGCCTCCGCCAAAACGCGGGGGCCGCTTTTCCAGGAACGCCCGGACGCCCTCGCGAAAGTCACCTTCGTGGATGTAGTACGGCGCCTCCAAGCCGGCGGGGTCGGGCGGCGGTGCCGGCTGCGAGAGGAACACCGATCGCTTGGCGGCCCGGATGGAATAGGGCGACAGAGAGGCAATGGTCTCGGCCAGCCGCCGCGCGAAGGGGTAGACCTCGTCGTGGGGCACCACGTGGGTGACCAACCCGATGGCCCGCGCCTCGGCGGCGTCCAGCATCCGGCCGGTGAAGAGCAGGTCCTTGGTTTGATTGGGGCCGATCAGTGCCACCAGGCGCTTGGTGAACTCCGGGCTCAGCATGATCCCCAGCCGCGCCACGGGCATGCCCACCCGCGCCCGCTCGGAGGCCACCTGCAGGTCGCAGGCGCAGGCCAGCTCAAAGGCCGAGCCCAGGGCATAACCGGCGATGGCGGCGATCACCGGATAGGCGAGTCGCTCCACCTTGCCGATGGTCTGCTCCATGGTCATGAAGCAGCGCCGGACCTCATCGATGGTCATGGCGTGGAACTCGCGCAAGTCGGAGCCGGAAGAGAAGGCCCGGTCCCCTGCTCCCCGCAGGATCACGACGCGCAAACCCGTGTTCTGGCGTGCTTCCTCTTGTAGCCGGTCCAGGATTTGGCCCAGTTCGCGCCACATGGCGAAGTTGATGGAGTTGTGCATCTCCGGCCGGTCGATGGTGATGGTGACGATCGGCCCCTCTTCCTCCACGCGGATGAACCCGGTCCCCTCGGTGGTGCCGCCCGTCTTCGCTACCGGCCCCCCATGAGGCCCGTACCCGTTCCGTCCCATGGTTTCTCCCCCGTTCGGGCACCCGCGACGGTGGTCCCGCCGCCTCCTTCTCCATGCCGTGTCGTGTCTCGTTTCTCATGCCGTATCGCGTCTTGTGGCTCGTGCCGTATCGTGTCTCGTTGCTGGTGCCGGATCGTGTCTCGCATCGTACCACAAGGTCCGTCGCATCGCTTCGTCACCGCTTCACAATCCCGCGCACCCGGGCTGACCTCCTGCAACAACGTGGGGCCAGGAGGCACGCCGGCGCCTCCGCCCGCCACCGGCCGGAAACCCGCCACGACCGGGACGGTGCGGCCTCGGACAACCGCTCCCGATGTGTGGACGGGCAAGGATGCATGCCCGCACGTTCAGAGACATGCGGGCTATGATCGATAGCGAGGGGGTTCTATCCATGCCTGGGCC
>QGUQ01000332.1 GCA_003242195.1 Bacillota bacterium
GGCCAGGAGATCCTTTCCTTCTTCACGGTCTTCGGCTGGACGGGTACCGTCGGCGCCCTGCTGGCCGCGGCCGGTTTCGCCTGGTGCGCGGGTTGGTGGTTGGAATTGGGGGCGGCCACCGGCGCCACCTCCTACCACGAGGCCCTGCGCACCCGCGCCGGCCCGCTGCTGGGCCGCGGGCTGGACGGTCTGCTGGCGGCGACCCTGTTCGTCGGCGTGGGCATCATGACCGCCGGGGCCGGAGCGGTGGTGGAGGAACAGCTGGGGATGCCACCCTTTGCCGGCCGGCTCTTGTTCGTCCTGGCTTGCGTAGCCACGGTCTGGCACGGCCTGCCGGGCGTGGTGGCGGCGAACCTGGTGGTGGTTCCCCTCCTGGCGGCGGCCGTGACCGTGGTGACGGCCCGGACCCTGTGGCATGCCGAGCTGCCCGGCGACCTGTTCCGCTACCTGCCGCCCGGCGGGCCCGGGGCGCGCTGGTTGCTGTCCGCCATCCTCTACGTCTCCTTCAACATGCTCCTCGCCCTGACGGTGCTGGTTCCGCTGGGCGCGTCGGCATCACCGCGGGCCCGCCGCGCCGGTGGGTTGCTGGGCGCGGCCGGCCTGGGCCTCCTGCTCCTGCTGATGCACGCCGCCCTGCTGACCCGCATGCCGACGGTGGCCGCCCGCGAGGTGCCCATGCTTGAACTGGCCCGGGGGCTGGCCCCCTCCTTTGGCCTGCCCCTGGCCCTGGCCCTGTGGACCGAGATCTACACCACGGCCGTGGGTGGGCTGTACGGCTTCGCCAGCCGCCTGGGCCCGCCCCAGAGCGGAGCATACCGCATGGCCCTGGTGCTCACCGCCGGAGCGGCGCTGTGGATCGCCGACACCGGTTTCGCCCGGCTGGTCCGCACCATCTACCCCCTGAAGGGCTGGGTCGGCCTCGCATTGATCCTCTGGTTGTGGTGGACGCGTCCCGTCGGGCCCGCAGCCGGACCACCCGGCGGTGACGGACCGGGCAGGAATCCGCACCGCTCACCCACGGGGAACACGAGGGGGGCTGGCGGGATCGTGTGGAAATCCTCCTTTTCAGACGGCGCCCAGATGGTTACCATGAATCTACGAATCGACCGAGGCAGCAGCCCACCTTGAACACCCATAAGGACATGTCCTGACCCCCCGACATTCTTGCGATGGAGAGGATGATCCCGTGACCAAGGACAAGGGCCTGCAGACCGGTCGGCGTACGGAAGAACGGGCATCCGGGCGCCAGCGGCGCCAGGAGGAGGTGCGCCGGCGACGCCTGCGGCAGCTGACCATCGCCACCCTGGTGGTGGTCGTCGCCGCCGTCGTCCTGGCGGTTGCCGCGACGCGGAACGAGAACGGCGGGCCCAGCGGGGCCGGCGAAGCCCTTTTGGAACTGGAGGGACAACCCTTCCTGGGTTCGCCCGACGCTCCGGTGACGGTGGTGGAGTTCTCGGACTTCAAGTGCCCCTATTGCCGGGAATTCACCCTGGAGGTCTTCCCGCGGCTCAAGGAGGAGTACATCGACACCGGCAAGGTCCGGTTCTACTTCATCAACTACCCCTTCCTGGCCGCGGACTCCGACGTGGCGGCGATGGCCCTTGAGGCGGTCTTCGCCCAGGACCCCGAAGGGGTATGGCCCTTCATCGACGCCGTCATGAGGCAGCAGGGCCCCAAGGACCAAGCCTGGGCCACACCCGAGTTCCTCACCGGCGTGGCCACCGAGGCGGTGCCCGGCCTGGACCGGGACCGTTTCCTCGCCGCCCTGAAGGAGGAACAATTCCGGGACGAGATCGAGAGGGACCGGCAGATCGGTGAGCGTGCCGGGGTAGAGGGCGTGCCGTCCGTCTTCGTCAACGGCCAGCTCGTCGAGGATTGGTCCTACGAAGGCTTGAAGTCCGCCATCGATCAGGCGCTGGCCGCGACCGGCGCCAGCGAGGGGGCGTCCCGGTGAGACCGGGCCGCCCCCTCGGGAGGGTACTCCACGAATACGGCCTCTACCTCGCCTGGGTGGTCTCCCTCGTGGCCACGGGGGGCAGCCTCTACTTCAGCGAGGTTCTGGGGTTTGTCCCCTGCGAGCTGTGTTGGTGGCAGCGCGTCCTGATGTATCCCCAGGCACTGATCCTGGGCATCGCCAGCTACCGGGACGACCGGCGGATTGCCACCTACGCCTTGCCCATGAGCCTCATCGGGGCCTCGATCTCCACCTTCCACTACCTGCAGGAGAAGGTACCCGCCTTCCGCGCGCCCATCTGCGGCGGCGACGTCTCGTGCTTCACCCCCTGGATCAACTGGTTCGGGTTCATCACCATTCCCTTCCTGGCGTTGACCGCCTTCCTCCTGATCGCCCTGTGTGTGTGGCGGGCGGCCGCGCGGGACTGAACCGTTCCCCGGCGGCTCCCGGCATGCCTAGCCCTAGCGCCCGCCCTCGCCTGCCAGCTGCCGGATGAAGTGGATCACCGCCCATCGCTCCTCCTCCGTCAGGCGGTCCCCGAAGGCGGGCATGCCCGTCCCCTCGATACCGTGGGTGATCCACCAGTAGAGATCGCCGTCCGTGTGCTGCCGGACGTGGACTCCGGTGAGATCCGCGGGCGGGGGCACCATGCCGGTCGCCGCCGGCCCGTCGCCGCGGCCGGCCGGCCCGTGACAGGCGGCGCAATGTCGCCCGTAGACCGCCCGCCCTTGCTCCAGGACCTCTGGCGCCGGCGGCAGCGGGTTGGGCACGTGGGTGGTGGGGTAGGCGTCGATCCAGGCGACCATCCCCAGCAGCCAGGCGCCGACGCCGCAGGCCGCCAGGCCGCCGACGAAGACCAGGGGGCGAAGCCGCCGCCAGCCGATGATCGCCAGCACCGCCCCCTCCAGGATCCCGGTGAAACCACCACCCGCTGCCACCACCTGAGATCCAGACAAAAAAG